>NZ_JBEDTY010000039.1:0-161739 GCF_040119285.1 Alcanivorax sp. | reverse complement strand
AGGAAGAAATCCTTCCCAGCCAGTCCACGGAAACGTAGCATCTGGCATGGCGGCAGTGTCCTTGTTGTGTTGCTTGGTCGCACAAACAACTTAACTCGGTGCACTGTCCGCCCATACCTATTTCACTTTAATCCGCGATGAACCATAAAAAAGGCCCTACGCTATTGCGTAAGGCCTTGAAAAATATGGTACGCCCGAGAGGATTCGAACCTCTGACCTTTGCCTCCGGAGGGCAACGCTCTATCCAGCTGAGCTACGGGCGCAAAACGTTTACTTCACATAGGGGTGTTGTGTAGCGCCACCACCTGACAGCGCGTTGCGCTGTTAACGCTCCCGGCGTTCACCGGTCCGACGAATTGCCCTGCAGTAATCCGCGGTTCGCCGGGGGAAGCATGCTTCCCTGTTTCCGGCTACGCCCCGCCGTTCTTTGCAGAAGAAGGAAGGCTACGAGCGTAAAGCTTGAAGAACTTGGGGTTCAATGGGCGCGAATGATAGCGGGTTGTGGCGGTCTCGTCCATGGATTGAGTGCATCCTGTGGTGTGATCGTTATAATCGGCGCGTCGGGAGTGCGTCCCGGTATCTGAACATGAGCAGGCTGTCTCTTTGCGGGTTTCCGGCAGTACTGTTTTCCCGACGAGCCCGTGCCCGTCCTGTGCCAATGTGGCGGGTGGGCCTGTGTGTTGGAGAAAGCAGGATGAATCTCTATTGGGTGGTGTTGCTGCTGGCGGTGATTGTGGAAATCGCCTGGGCTATGAGTCTCAAATGGATTCAGCTAAACCCCGGGGTGCTCTCTATTGGCACTTCACTGGTGCTTACCGGCCTGAACATGTTGATGCTGTCCTATGCCATGCGGGGTATTCCCGTGGGCACGGCATACGCTATCTGGACCGGATTGGGCGCGGTGGGCATTACCCTGATCGGCATTGTGTTTTTCAAGGATCCAGCCAATGCGTCACGGCTCGCTTTCATGCTATTGATCGTGGTAGGGGTTGTTGGGCTGAAGTTGACCAGCGGTCCCGCCTAAAAGCGGTGCGAGTGGGGCAAAGATTGGACGTGGCGGTTGTTTTGGTGTCGAATCGAGCGTTCGGGCATTTTACAATCTTTTCCCGTTAGCTCGTTGATACATCGGTACCCTTTGCGAGCAGATATTTTTGCGAGCAGATGTTGGCTTGCAGCAGATGGAGTTTAACCGTGCGCATTGCTTATCTCGAAGATGATATGGCTCAAGCAGAGCTAGTCACTCATTGGCTTAAAGAAGCTGGCCATAATTGTATCCACATGGGCAGTGGCCGTGAGTTCATGTCCTTGTTGCGTCGCGACACCTTTGACATTCTGGTGCTAGATTGGGAAGTGCCGGACATGAATGGTTACGCTGTGTTGGAAGAAGTGCGTGCCAGTGGCAACCGCACCCCTGTGTTGTTTGCGACGCAGCGTGATGACGAGTCATCCATTGTTGGTGCACTCTCCCAAGGGGCGGATGATTATATGGTAAAGCCGACCAAGCAAGCGGAATTGCTGGCCCGTATTAGCGCTCTCGGGCGCCGGGCAGGGGTATCGGAAATGGATGAAGAAACTGCCCTGAGTGTGGGGCCCTGGACCGTGGACCGGTCCCGGCGTCAGATCCTGCTGGATGAAGACGCGATCAAGTTGACAGACAAAGACTACGAGCTGGCCTGCTATTTGTTCCAAAATGTAGGCAAGCTGATGAGCCGGGCGCACCTTTTAGAGAAAGTCTGGGGTATCATGACCCCGATCGAATCGCGCACCGTTGACGTGCATATCAGCCGGATTCGACGTAGCCTGCAGATTCGCCCTGAACGGGGCTATCGAATTAAAACGGTGTACCAGCACGGGTATCGTCTGGAGCCGATCGAAGACTAAGGACACATCTATGAGGGTCTGGTTGAGCACAGTAATGCTGCTTTGCCTGCTATCAACGGCCTGGGCCGAGGACGATTGGCAATACACTTTGGGCCCTGGTGATTCTCTCTGGAAAGTCTACCAACAGTTTGCCCAGTCGCCGCAAACCTGTTGGGGTGAATTGTCCCGTTACAACGGTCTCGACAGCCCCTATTCTCTGCGCCCGGGCGATACCCTGAAGCTATCTATCAGCAGGCTTAAGAAAAAGCCCATTCCTGACACCGTCGGTGCAATCACCGATGGAGTCATGCTGTATCCAGCCAAGGGAAGCGAGCCTCGTCAGTTAAACAATATCGATGCGCCTGCTCTGGAAGTGAGTGCGTTGCAAGAGCGCTGGCAGGCAGTAAATGTACTCCCCACCCCGCCGCCAGAGTTCGCCCCGAAGAGCCGGTGCCAGGAAAAGAATTACACTGGCATTTATGGGCTTTCGGGGGGGGCGCCGCGTTGCTGCTGGCCCGGTAATTCATGCGCGCTCGTCTGAGGCCGGATCAACGTCGTTATCTGGCAGAGCATGTGTCGGTGCTGTGCTTGGTGGTGGGGCTGTGCGCGCTGCTGACCATCAGCGGTGCGCTCTCTTTTGTCGATCGTTATATCTACGACAATTTGCTGCAAACCCTTCCGGATAAACCCTCCCAAGACGTGGTGATTGTCGGGATCGATGAGTACAGCTTGCGTGAAATTGGCCGGTGGCCCTGGGACAGGAAGGTCCATGCCCAGCTGATTAATCAGCTAACGGACATGGGCGCCCGTGCCGTGCTTATGGATCTGATACTCTCCGAACCTGACCGTAATAATCCAGATTCCGATCTGGCATTGGTGCAGGCCATGGCAGCCAATGGGCATGTATATCTGCCGGTACATGTAGAGCAACTGCGTGCGGGTGGCCAGTTGATCGAAGTGCTGCCCTATTCGCCATTTGCCCGTGCCGCGGCTGGGTTGGGGCATGTGGATTTGGAGCTGGATACCGATGGTGTGGCGCGTTCTGTGTATATGCGCTCGGGGATTGGTCAGGCGTGGTGGCCCCATATTACCCAGACCTTACTGGTGCAGGAAGGCATTCTTTCCGAGCAGGCGTTTCCGGCCGATAAAGAAGAAACGTTTTCCGGGCTGGCCAATGTGCGGAGCTACCACCGCCATATTCCTTACGTTAGTGGCCCCAACAGTTATCCGCAGGTTTCCGCCGTTGAGCTGCTGGACAACCTGATCCCCGAGCAATTAATCCGCGACAAGATTGTGCTGATTGGTGCTACGGGGGCGGGGCTGGGCGATATGTTACCCACGCCTATGGCCGACAACGGCGAGCTGATGGCGGGAGTAGAGATCAATGCGAATCTGCTGGATGCCTTGCGCTCTGACCGTCTGATCCGCGATCTGGGAGTCTCCAGTGCCTTGGTGTTGGGCGTAATGCTGGCTTTGCTAGCGCCACTGCTGATGCCTTATGTATTGCCGCGCTGGAGTATGCCGCTGGTCTTTGCGGTGTTTTTGCTGTGCTTGCTGGTTAGCATGGCCACACTGATCTCCCTTCGTCTGTGGTTTCCTCCGACTGCCGCCATGGCATCGGCCCTCATGGCCTACCCCCTGTGGACGTGGCGGCGATTGGAATACTCCCTGTCCTATATGCGCAATGCGTTGGAACGATTGTCAGAATACAGCGACCTGAACCAACGGCTGACGCAGCCATCTTCGCTGGCACAAATGGGACGTATGCTGGAGCAGGTGCTGCCGGTACGTTCCTGGCGCCTGTTGGGTGGGGAGAAGCCTCTGCGTGGCGGCGATAGCCTGCCGGCGGCCACCTGGAAAGGCGCATTGGCTCGCCAGTACCGGTTCCGCCACGAAGGTCGCCGCTATGAGCTGGATTTGGTCTGGAACCAGGCGCTAGACCTGGATACCTATGATTACTGGGTGCGAGCCATGCTGGTTCGCACCCGTACCCAGGCTCCTAATGTGGGGCCACGTTATGAGGTGCTGGAAAAGCATATCGAGCGATTACGCCGTGAGGAAGAGCGGCAAGAAGCGTTAACCCGTTTCTTTCAGGTGACCCTGGCGCAAATCCGCGAGGGGGTGGTGATTGCAGATGCCTGCGGAGTGATTGTTTACGCCAACCCGCAGGCTGCCTTTTTGCTGGGGCTAGAGGTGGGTGCTCTGGACTCTGGCCAGCCAATGGTGACTGACTTGAACCGCGAGCTGGAGCTGCGCGAGCATAGCTGGAATGAGCTGCTGTGTCGGACGGTTGGTGAGGGGCGCACTCAGATTGAATGCCGTAATCGGCAGGGGACTGACTTATATCTGGATATGCTGCTGGTTCATGCAGGTGATAATCCGGGCAGGATGATGATCATTTCATTCAAGGACATCAGCGACGTGAAACAGGCCATGCGGGCGCGCTCGGAAATGCTGGATTTCCTCTCCCATGATCTGCGTTCGCCCATGGTGTCGGTGCTTGCGCTGACCGAAAAAATGCGCCACAGCGGCGATCACGAAAGCCTGCCCGCCTTCCTGAGCAACGTAGAACACTACGCTCAGCGCAACCTGAATATTGCAGAACAGTTCCTGCAGCTGGCCCGAGTAGAAGCGGTAGAATCCGTGGAAATGAACGAACAGGATATGCTTGATGTGGTCGAAAGTGCTATCGATCAAGTGAATATTCAGGCTCAACAGCGCGATATAACCTTGCGCTTCTCCTACGACCCTGATCAGGACGTTTGGGTGCTGGGTAACAACGAGTTGCTGGAGCGACTGGTCGTCAATTTGCTCACGAATGCGGTGAAATACAGCCACGAGGGCAGTTCCGTAGACGTGACCCTGTATGCGAATGGTGAGCGGGTAGCCTGCGATGTGCGTGATCGTGGTGTGGGGATTCCGCTGGAATTCCAGGAGCGGTTGTTCGATCGCTTTAGCCGAGCCAGTAGCAGTGGTGGTGCACGTACCCGGGGGGCCGGTATGGGGCTGCGTTTTGTCAAGGTCGTCACCGAGCGCCATGGCGGCGAAATCAGGGTTCACAGTAAGGTTAACGAGGGCAGCCGTTTTATTTTGCTGTTGCCACGCATTGAGCTTGCTTGATATTCCTGCGAAAAGAGGCAGAGGGGGCCACCAAGCGCTTTTTGCAATGGCCGTATTATTTCTCGAAAGGGGTGCAATTTTGAGATGGAAGCCGCTCTGCAGTCGCGGAGTCTCGGGCCGGCATCCGGCGTTAAGTATCCGGTGTAACATCAAGCGTTTTGTCCCTAGGCCTTGAGCGGGTATAATCGCCAGCCGCAGCGCCCATTAAGAGGCCGTTCAGGGCTTCCCGCGGCGAATCACAGAGAATTAGAGGTGTAATCGTGAAAAAGATGCTGACCGCCAGCCTGGTACTGGTCGCTACCCTGTTTGCCGCCGGTAGCGTGGCTGCCAAGAGCACCAAGGAAATCTCTCCCCACCCGCTGGGCGAACGCTCAGTCTTTAGTGATCGCGCCATCGAAGAGCGCATTAAGCCGGTGGGTTCTGTGTGCGTGGAAGGCGATGAGTGCGGTAGCGCGGCTGCTCCGGCGGAAGAAGTGGCCAGTGGCCCTCGTTCCGGTGAGCAGGTCTACAACGCGTCCTGTGCCGCCTGTCACGGCACCGGTGCTGCTGGCGCCCCGAAAATGGGTGACGCCGCTTCCTGGGCTCCGCACATCGCCAAAGGTGAAGCCACCATGCTCAAGAATGCCATCAATGGTATTAACGCCATGCCCCCGAAAGGGATGTGCATGGACTGTTCTGACGATGAACTCAAAGCAGCCATCGAATATATGGTTAGCAAGAGCCAATAACCTTGCAGCGACACCGTTGGTTGTTAATCGCAATAGTGCTGTCAGCCGTAGGGCTGGCAGCCTGTTCCGACGACAGCGCCCCGGACGCCACTACCGCCAAGGCGGCAGTGCGTGACGGGGCGCAGTTGTATCGGCAGTACTGTGTGACCTGTCACGGCTCTGGCGCCTTGGGCGCTCCCGGCGTAGGCAAGGAGCATCGACTTTACTGGTCTCACGAAATCGAAGAAGACGGTTTTGATACCCTGGTTCAGGAAGCCATCAATGGCTTCAACTCGATGCCGCCTCGCGGTGGCTGCTTTGACTGTAGCGACGACGAAATTCGCAGCACCGTGATCTATATGCTGCACAAAAGTGGGGCAAAGTAAGAATAAGAGACCTCGCAAGTGACATGCTTCACGCAACAAAGCGAAATAATTTTTCTGTCTTACAATGCAAAGAACGTGCTCGTGTTGCCGTGTCAGTGCCGCGTTACCTAATCCAGTAACGCCCGAAGATTAGCAATGCTGGCTTCGGCCACTTCCGCTTCTTTGGCTTCATCTTTCTGAATGCCGATGCCCAGATAGTCGATGTCATCTTGCGGCATTTCATCCACGAAGCGGCTGGCGGTGGTGTCGATTCGCTCGCCGTATTGTTTGCGCGTTAGCGCCTGGGTCATGGCCAGGGTTTCTCGGGCGCGGGTGATGCCCACGTACATGAGGCGGCGCTCTTCGACGATGTTGTCTTCTTCAATGCTGGTGCGGTGGGGCAGGAACTCTTCTTCCACCCCCATCATGTAGACGTGGGGAAATTCCAGACCCTTGGAGGCGTGCAGGGTCATCAGTTGCACCCGGTCGGAGTCGTCTTCTTCCTGCTGCTGTTCGAGCATGTCCAGTAGCACCAGCTTCTTGATCACCGATTCCAGATCGCTGGCGCCTTCTTCGTCGTCTTCCTGTTTTTCCAGCATGCGCTCAATGCTGCGTACCAGTTGCCAGATGTTCTCGATGTTCTTTTCCCCGATGCGCGGGCTGGAGGCGTTCTGCATCAACCAGCCTTCATAATCCATGTCGGTGATGAGTTCTTGTACCGCCTGCAAGCTGTTCTGGCCGAAGCAGAATTGCCGCTTGGCATCCAGCCAGGCCTTGAACTTTTGCAGCTTCTCGGCGGCTTTCGGATTCATGACTTCGCTGAGCGCAAAGTCATCACAGACGTGATACAGACCCTGCTCGCGCTTGAGTGCCCAGGTGGCCAGTTTTTCCAGTGTGGCGGGGCCAATTTCCCGGCGTGGCGTGTTGATGATACGAAGGAAAGCGTTGTCGTCATCCGGATTGACCAGCAGGCGCAGGTAGCACATCAGGTCTTTAATTTCGCTGCGGGAGAAGAAACTTTTGCCGCCGGATACCTTGTAGGGAATCGACAGACTTTGCAGTTTCATTTCCAAAATACGCGATTGGAAATTGCCACGGTAAAGTACGGCAAAGTCTTTCCACTGCAACCCTTTCTGTAGGCGACGGTGAAAGATGTCGCTGGCGATCCATTCGGTTTCAGCCTCTTCATCGCGTAGTGCAGAAAAGCGGATCGGTTCGCCGTAACCATAATCGGACCACAGGCTTTTTTCGAATTCGTGGGGATTGTTGGCGATGACAGTGTTGGCGGCTTTAAGAATGCGCCCGGTGGAACGGTAATTCTGTTCCAGCTTCACCACCTTCAGGGTCGGCCAGTCTTCCTGTAGCTGCGCCAGGTTTTCCGGACGGGCGCCGCGCCAGGCATAGATGGACTGGTCGTCATCGCCCACCACGGTGAATTTGCCCTCCGGCAGGGTGAGCATTTTCACCATTTCATACTGAGCACCGTTGGTATCCTGGTATTCATCCACCAGCAGGTACTGAATACGGTTGCGCCACTTTTCCAGAATGCGTGGCTGCTCGCGGAACATGCGCGCCGGCATCAGGATCAGGTCGTCGAAGTCCACCGCATTACACACCCGCAGCATACGATCATAGCCACTGTAGGCCATGGCTGCGCGCAGGTCTTCGTCGGTTTCGGCAGTGCTCACTGCTTGTTCGGGTAGCACCAGGGCGTTTTTCCAGCTGGAAATGCGTTTGTGGATCACATCCACCGCATCCAGGTCCCGTTCCGATTCACCTTGGCGAAGAATTTCCTTGAGGATTTCCTTACTGTCCGCGCCGTCCAGAATGGAGAAACCGTTGCGCAGGTCGCAGGCTTTTAACTCGGATTTGAGGATGCGCAAGCCCAGGTTATGGAAGGTGGAAACAATCAGTCCCCGGGTCAGGTCACGGCTGACCAGCTGTTGCACCCGCTCTTTCATCTCCCGGGAAGCCTTGTTGGTAAAGGTCACCGCCGCAATATGGCGTGCCGGAATGCCTCGCTCCTGGATCAGCCAAGCGATCTTGCGGGTGATCACGCTGGTTTTGCCGGAGCCCGCACCGGCCAGTACTAACAGGGGGCCGTCCGCGTAGTCCACGGCTTCCTGCTGGCGGGGGTTAAGCTTGCTCATAGGGCTCCGGTAAATCTGGGCGGGAATCGGACCGCTATGATACCAGTGATGCCCTCGCGGCACCTTATGTCGGTTATCATGGCGGTTTTACTGGTAACGGTTTTTTGCCCATGCGTCTGGACTATTTTCTTGCCCACAGTGCCGGCCTGACTCGCAAGGAGGCCAAGCAGCTGATCAGCCGTGGTGCGGTGACGGTGGAGGGGGAGGCCAAGCCCAAAGCCAATTTGCAGTTGCGCCCGGATCAGGCGGTGACCGTTCACGGTGAGCGGGTGCAGCCGCCGGGACACCGTTACCTGATGCTCCACAAGCCTGTGGATGTGGTCTGCTCCACGGAGGATCCTGGCCACCGCACAGTGCTGGATTTGCTGCCACCAGAACTGCGCACTCAGGTGCATCCGGCTGGCCGGCTGGACCGGGATACCACCGGCCTAGTGCTGCTAACCTCCGATGGGCAGTGGTCCCATCGGCTTACCTCTCCCAACCATGCCTGTGGCAAGCGTTACCGGGTGCAGTGTGCGTACCCGGTCAATGATAAGGATATGCAGGCGCTGCGTGAGGGCGTTCTGCTACGCGGGGAAGACAAGCCTACTTTGCCAGCACAGGTGGAACGGTTGGATGAGGCTTGCTTGCTGCTGACCATTCGGGAAGGGCGTTACCATCAGGTTAAACGCATGTTGGCCGCCTGTGGTAACAAGGTGCTTGGGTTGCACCGGGAACAGATCGGCGAGATTCAGCTGGATGCTGCCCTGGCGCCGGGGGAATATCGCGCGCTGACTGAGGACGAGGTCGCGAGTATCTGACGTTATTTTTGCTGGTGCACCGGCAGTGCACTGATAGGTAAAGCGAAAAGTTGGAGATCCCTTCCCGCGTTTTTATTCTTGGCGCCTCTTAGCGCCAAGTCCCAAGCCTTTATCTCAACTGCCCACGCAACGTTATTACGTCCACGGCGCTCAATGTTTAGCGGGTCCACTAGGCTGCGGGCATCGTTGTACGCCCACGGCGTCTGGTAGCCCCCCCAAGGCGGTTCATCACCATAATGGCCGTAATGCGGGTGATGATAATGCTGCCCAGGGGCAGGGAGTATAGGCCGTGCAGTGGGCGTGCCGTGAAGGTGGCGCGGCCGAGGCCCTTCGTTGCTACATCACAAAGGGTGCGGGCATTATCGGTGCCGAACCTGGTGGGTGTAAGTAGGTGAACCCGTTGTCTCGCGTTGCCCTTGGATATCTGCGATAGGGATATTTACAGCAAAGGGATTGTCAGAGAGACAGAGAAGGGCTGTCGCGAACTGCAAGGCTAGATAGCTTTCGGTCATTTTCGGACAGGTGGAAAAGTGGCGTATAATGGCTCCATGAACCGCTATCGTTTTATTCAGCTTGATCCGGGCACTGGTCGTTCGCCGGTGCCGGTGAACTACGTTCGCAATCTGCTCGAACTGATCAGCGAGGTGGGGGTGGACACCCGGCGTTTACTGCGTGAGGTGGGGCTCACCGAAGAGGCTGTGTATAACCCGGAACCGACACTGCGTTTTGAGCAGTTCCGCCAAGTGATGGTGGGGGCCCGGGAAATGACCGGCAACCCGGCGTTGGGTCTGGTGTTGGGTCAACAGCTCACGCTCACAGCCCACGGCCTACTGGGCTATGCAGCTATCAGCAGTGTGGATCTGGGTGATGCTTTGCGTTTGCTGGAGCGTTATTTCCGGACTCGTACTCGCTTGTGTGTGCCGCGCATCGAGTCCTCTACCGAGGGGGTTCGTTTCTGCCTTCTGGAAAGTGTGCTATTGGGCGATATTCGCGAAACCTACCTGGAAGTGGTGGTTGCGGCAGTCGTGGGGGGGATTCGCTACCTGCTGGGTGAGCGTTTCCGCGGTGCCGTACTGGAGCTGCCCTACGCGCCGCCGGCCCATGCAGACCGCTACCGCGAGCTGCTGGAGATGCCGGTGGAGTTTGGTGCTGAGGTGGCCGCCCTGCGGTTGCCGCATTCCTTGCTCAACGAGCCGTTCACCTTGTCCGACCCGGCATCGCGGCACATGGCTGCGCAGAAATGCGAACAAGAGCTTCGGCGTCTGGAAGCGGACCAGGACTGGGCTAGCCGGGTGCATGCACGCTTGATGCAGGCAGAAGGTATGTTGCCCAGCCTGGAGCAGCTGGCGGGTAATTTTCATGTCACCTCGCGGACCCTGCGCCGTTATTTGAATGCCCTTGGTGTGAGCTACCGTTCCCTGTTGGAGGAAGTGCGTATGACTAAAGCCATGGCGTACCTGAAGGCGAACATTACCGTGCAACAGGTCGCCAGCCGCTTGGGATACGCGGACCCCAGCAACTTTGCCCGTGCCTTCCGTAAATGGACCGGCCACCCACCGAGTCATTTCCAGCCTTAACGCCTCCAGTGGCGAGCTTCAGCAACAATACGAAGCGGGTGGTGAGTAAGGCTCAGCCATGCCCGCCCCACGCCATCATCGTTTGTGATATGCCGTGGGCACGGCGTTCCACATGATGGGGGGCAGCCCAGAGTTGTTGTTTAGAGCTTTCCTCATCTGGCAATCCCGGCGCCATAGCGCTAGTGTTCCCGTCCGTGTCAGCAAGAAAACAACCCATGAGTCATCACGAACCCGTTCTGCTGGTTTCCCGGCATAACCACCCCCGAGGCAGTTGTCAGCGTGGGCGCATGCAGCGTCAGCGGTTGATTCATCGTGCTTCCTATGTGGTGGTGACAGATCTAGCAGGAAGGGTATGCGTGCAGAAACGGGCAGCGGACAAGCACTTTTATCCCGGTGGCTGGGATTTGGCCGCCGGTGGGGTAATGCGCCCGGATGAAAGTGTGGCTCAAGGGTTGTCGCGAGAGTTGCACGAAGAGTTGGGTCTGCAACGCCAGTTTTCTTGCTGGCAATGGTTCTGGTTTGCCAATCCTCACCACCGAGTCTGGGGCGCCCTGTCCTCAACGGTAGCCTGCCCTGAGGCTGTGTCCCTCAGTGACGAAGTGGTTGCCGTACAGTGGCTGCCAGCCGGGGAAGCGCTGGCGTTGCCCGGTGCCACTCCGGATACTCACCACGCGCTGTCCTTGCTGTTGTCATCGTCCTCCTGAGCGTTTTCGTCCTTGTGGCCCGGTGTATGGCTGGATAGGTTTTTTGTATCAACAGGGAGAGCTTTATGACTCAGCGATTCAGTGTGCGCGGTAAACGTATTCTCATCACCGGGGCCTCCAGCGGCTTTGGCGCCCATTTTGCCAGGGCTCTGGCCGAAGAAGGCGCAGACCTCGTCCTGGCCGCTCGTCGTGTAGATAAATTGGAAGATGCCGCCAAGGCCGTGCGTGAACTGGGCCGAGACGCCATCGTGGTGCCCATGGATGTAAGCGATCACGCTAGCGTCGAGGCGGCTTTTGGCTGCATGCCGGCACTGGATGTGGTGGTGAATAATGCCGGCGTCTCCCACGAAGGCCCCCCCGAGAATATCGCCGAAAGTGAGTGGGATCGAGTGATCGATACCAATCTGAAAGGCGTCTGGGCGGTCTCCAAATTTGCCATTCAGCAATGGCAACGCGATGAGCGTCCAGGCAGCATCGTGAATATCGCGTCCATTCTTGGCTTGCGGGTAGGTGGCCGTGTGGCGGCCTATACCGCCTCCAAGGCAGCGGTGGTTCAGCTCACCAAATCCCTGGCGCTAGATTGTGCGCGCTACAACATTCGCTGCAATGCCATTTGTCCTGGGTATGTGGAAACCGATATCAATCGCGATTTCTTTAGCAGCCCGCAGGCGGAGAAAATGCTTAAGCGTATTCCTTTTCGTCGGTTGGGCAATATCGATGAACTGGTTGGTCCGCTGTTATTGCTGGCCTCGGACGCGTCCTCTTACATGAGTGGTGCCATCATCGCCGTAGACGGTGGCCACCTTTGTACTACTCTTTAATGCTCGCTTACCGTTAGCCGTGGGCAACCGTCGTTGCGGGTAAAGCGGCGCTTTTTTCAATCAGTAGCAAGGAATGATCATGGATTTTTCCCTGGGTCAGGAACTGGAAAGCTTGCGCCAGCGCGTGGCCATCTTTGTAGAAGCGGAAATCATGCCGCTAGAAAACGACAAGACCAATTACGACGGCCATGAAAACTTCAAGGAAAGTGTTGTCGATGCTCTGCGCGACAAAGCCAAAGCTGCGGGCTTGTGGGGTTTTCAGTTACCGAAAGAACGCGGTGGCCTGGGTGTGAACGTGTCAGGCATGGCGGTGCTGTATGAAGAGGCCGCCCGCAGCCCGTTTGGGCCGGTTGTGTTTAACTGCGCACCGCCGGACGACGGCACCATGATTATGCTGAACAAGATTCTCAATAATGAACAAAAAGAGCGTTGGTTGCAGCCGATGATCGACGGCAAGGTACGCTCCGCTTTTGCCATGACCGAACCCGAAGGTGGCTGCGGTTCAGACCCTTCGTTGACCTACACCTCGGCGACCAAGGACGGTGATAACTGGATCATCAAGGGGCGCAAATGGTTTATCACAGGCGCGGAAGGCGCGCAGACGTTTATCCTGATAGCCAAGACCAGCGATGACCCACGCAAGGGGCTTACTGCGTTTTTATTCGATGCGGATCAGCCCGGTTGGGAAGTGGTACGTCGCATTCCCATCATGGGGCCGGAGGAACACGGCGGCCACTGCGAATTGAAATTCGATGGCTTGGTCATCCCAGATAAAAACCGTTTACTGGACGTGGGCGATGGTTTGAAAGTCACCCAGATTCGGCTTGGCACGGCGCGGCTGACCCACTGCATGCGCTGGCTGGGGTTGGCCAAGCGTTGCATGGAAGAAGCGGCCCGTTATGTAGAAAACCGCATGAGCTTCGGCACCACCCTTGCTGAACACGAAGGCGTGCAATGGATGCTGGGCGACGTGGCCAAGGAAATCGAAGTGGGCCGCCTGTTAACCATGCAAGCGGCCTGGAGGCTGGATCAGGGAGACTTTGCCAAGAAAGAAATTGCCATGGCAAAAATTCATGTGGCGGACACCTTACATAAAGCGGCGGATACGGCGATTCAATTATGTGGAGCCCGCGGTTATTCCAAGGATACGTTACTGGAGTGGATCTATCGCTACGCTCGCCAGGCGCGCCTGGTAGATGGCGCTAGCGAAGTGCACAAAATGGTGCTGTCGCGCCTGTATTTGAATGAGAAGCGTGATTTCTTTAAGTGGCGAGTGTAGGGCTGCTGTGTATTTGCTATGCGCGTCGCTGGCGGTTGTGGCGTTGTGGTTAACCATCGCAGAAAATTTCTGCTTTCGCCGTCAGCGCCGTAGCGACGTTTCGTAAAGGGGCGTTAGGAGCTCTGTTTTTGCTGAAGGTTTTGCCGGTAACTTAGCGCTTCGCGAAGGTGGTCCCGCTCCACGTTGTCGCTACCCTGCAGGTCGGCAATGGTTCGCGCCACCCGTGCACTGCGGTGCAGGGCACGAGCGGACAACCCCAGCCGCTGCATGACGCTGGCCAACCAATCACGGTGAGAGCGCAGCATAGGCTCCAGCTGGTCGTTTTTTAGTTCTCGGTTCAGTTGCTTTTGCCGCAACCATTGCAGGCGCCAAGCTTCCTTAACCCGTTCGCGGACCGTGTGGCTGGCCTCCCCCTGCTTATCTCCCAGTAGTTCGCTGGCATCCACGGCGGGCACGTCCAGATGCAGATCAATGCGATCCAGCAACGGGCCGGACAGTTTGCTCTGATAGCGTTTGGCTTTTTCACAGCGGTAGCCACAACTTTTTTCAGGATCACCCAAATAACCACAGGGGCATGGGTTCATCGCCGCAATCAGCTGGAAGCGAGCCGGGAAGGTGAGCTGCTGGGCGGCGCGGGCAATGCTGACTTCACCGGTTTCCAGCGGTTCGCGCAAGACCTCCAATACCCGTCGGTCGAATTCCGGTAATTCATCCAGAAACAGAATGCCGTGGTGGGCCAAGGAGATTTCCCCTGGTCGCGGGTAGCTGCCGCCGCCCACTAGTGCGGTTGCCGACGCGGTGTGGTGCGGGGCCCGGTAAGGCCGTTGATGAAACAGGCTGCTGTCGCGAGGCTGGCGTAGAGAGTAAATCGCGGCCACTTCCAGTGCCTGGTTCGGGTTCAGTGGCGGCACCAGCCCGGGTAAGCGGGATGCCAGCATGCTCTTGCCGGCACCAGGCGGTCCGCAGAGCAACATGGAATGTCCGCCAGCTGCGGCAATCTCCAGCACCCGTTTAGCGTGGGCTTGGCCGCGGATCTCCGAGAGGCAGCCACCTTGATAGACCCCAGCCAGTGGCGCGTCACAGTGGTGCAGCGGCAACGGCGTTTGCCCGGCCAGGTGAGCAGCAACGTGTGCGAGTTGGTCGGCGGCGATGGTGCCGGCCCCGGCGAGGGCCGCTTCGTCAGCGTTGTCACGGGGGACGATCAGAGTGCGGCCGGTGGATTGGCAAGCCAGGGCACAGGGAAGCATGGCCGGGACCGGGCTAAGGGAACCGTTCAGGGACAGCTCGCCAATAAATTCGAATGGGTCTGTGTCGATGCGACCCAATTGGCCGCTGGCCAGCAATATACCCAGTGCGATGGGCAGGTCGAAGCGACCGCCGTCCTTGGGTAAATCCGCCGGTGCCAAGCTTACGGTGATGCGCCGCTGGGGAAAATCGAAGCCGCTGTTAACCAGCGCAGAGCGCACCCGGTCGCGGCTCTCGCGTACTGCGGTATCGCCCAATCCGACAATAGTAAATGCCGGCAAACCCGGCGCCAGGT
The DNA here is from genome assembly GCF_040119285.1 of Alcanivorax sp. Lineage (GTDB taxonomy): Bacteria > Pseudomonadota > Gammaproteobacteria > Pseudomonadales > Alcanivoracaceae > Alcanivorax. The sequence continues at coordinate 146,816 of NZ_JBEDTY010000039.1, read as the reverse complement.
GGGTTTCCACCCGCACGGTGCGGGCCTCAATACCTACCGGTGCCCGGCTGTATAGCAGCGCATGCGTCACGATACCTCACAAATTCAATGGGTTGTGAAGCAGTGTACGGGGTGGGGGTCAGGGTGCCTGTAGGCTGGTGTAGATGCTGGCTGTAGGAAAAGGGCTGGACGCACCAAGCGATGGCTGCAGCCGGGGGGCGCTTGCAGGCACGCCTCCACACCGAAAGGGTGCCGCAGTTCAGGCGTCGGGTGCTTTTTCCAGTTCGGCTACCTGTTTCTCCAACGCTTCCAGTTTTTCGCGGGTGCGCAGCAATACTTGCTGCTGGATATCGAACTCTTCACGGGTAATCAGATCCAGCCGGCTGACGGTTTCTGCCAGCACGCTGCGTACGTTGCGTTCTACTTCGCTACGCAATCCGCCCAGGTCAGTAGGCAGGCGGCGGCTGATGTCGGCCATAAGGCGGTCGATGAAGGGCTGATCGGGCATAACAACGGCGTCCTTGTAATGATGCGCGGATGGTAGCACGGTGTGCGGGGGTGAGGCACCGGGTTGCTCAGGCAGATATTCTGCACCAACCTGGATCCTGCCCCATTGTGGTGCGCTATAATGGCGCGCTTGGGCTGGATGATGAATCCAGACCGCGATGTAAATCCCTGATAAAGCATGATTTTCTAAAACTGGCATGGGTCGTGCACTAATTGGGTCAGAGCGTTCGCGCAAGCTGTGGATCGGGAACCATAACGGGGCTCGAAGAGAAACGGACGTCACCGGACGCGGTGAAAGCTGAGGAGAAAAAAATGAAATTGGTTACTGCCGTAATTAAGCCGTTCAAATTGGATGACGTGCGTGAAGCACTCTCCGAGATTGGCGTGCAGGGCATCACTGTTACTGAAGTGAAAGGCTTTGGGCGTCAGAAAGGTCACACCGAGCTGTACCGGGGTGCCGAGTACGTGGTGGATTTCTTGCCCAAGGTAAAAATCGAAGTGGCCATTGCCGAGTCGAGTCTGGACCAAGTGATTGAAGCCATCGCGAAAGCCGCTAATACCGGCAAAATTGGTGACGGCAAAATCTTCGTTACCTCCCTTGAGCAAGCGATTCGCATCCGTACCGGTGAAACCGGCGAGGACGCGATTTAAGTTTTACCGTGTTTTGAATTGACCCATGCCAGGGCTTTAAGAGAACACGCTTCCATTTTCGGAGGGTTGCATTGTGGAAAACCAAATTTTTGAATTGAAATACGCGCTGGATACGTTTTATTTCCTTATCTGTGGCGCGCTAGTAATGTGGATGGCTGCGGGTTTTGCCATGCTTGAAGCGGGCCTGGTGCGCGCCAAGAACACCACGGAAATTCTCACCAAAAACGTGGCCTTGTTTGCCATCGCCAGCATCATGTACATGGTGTGCGGTTACGCCATCATGTATGACGGTGCTATTTTCCTTTCCGGAATTGTGGGCGACGGAGTTGCTGGCGCAGAAGAAGCGGCTACCTACGCGCCATCTGCTGATTTCTTCTTCCAGGTTGTGTTTGTCGCAACGGCCATGTCCATCGTATCCGGTGCGGTGGCAGAACGGATGAAGTTGTGGGCATTCCTGATCTTCGCGGTTGTTATGACCGGCATTATCTATCCGATGGAAGGCTCCTGGACGTGGGGTGGTGCGGATGTGTTCGGTTTGTATAACTTGGGCGACCTGGGCTTTTCTGACTTCGCCGGTTCCGGCATCGTCCACATGGCGGGTGCGGCTGCTGCCTTGGCGGGTGTGTTGCTGTTGGGCGCACGAAAAGGCAAATATGGCCCGAACGGTGAAGTATACGCCATCCCGGGTTCTAACCTGCCGTTGGCCGCACTGGGTACCTTCATCCTGTGGTTGGGCTGGTTCGGCTTCAATGGTGGCTCTGTGCTGGCAACGTCCAGTGTCGGTGACTCCAACGCGGTGGCGGTTGTGTTCATGAACACTAACGCGGCTGCTGCCGGGGGTGCCATTGCTGCGCTGATCGTTGGCCGCATCTTGTTCGGCAAAGCCGACCTGACCATGCTGCTTAACGGCGCCTTGGCAGGGCTGGTGGCGATCACTGCGGAGCCCTCTACCCCGACTGCTTTGCAGGCAACCCTGTTCGGTGCCTTGGGTGGCGTGCTGGTTGTATTCAGCATCCTGACTCTGGACAAGATGAAGATCGATGATCCGGTGGGCGCGATCTCCGTCCATGGTGTCGTTGGTTTCCTGGGTCTGATGCTGGTTCCGATCACCAACCCGCTGACCGACGATGGTGGCGCCAGCTTCACTGGCCAGCTGATCGGTGCAGTGACTATCTTTGCTTGGGTGTTCGTTGCAAGCCTGGTGGTGTGGGGCATCCTGAAAGTGGTAATGGGTATCCGCGTTAGCGAGGAAGAAGAGTACGAAGGCATGGATATCGCGGACTGCGGTATGGAAGCCTACCCTGAGTTTGTTAAGGGTTAATAAGAGGCGCAGCAAGCAACACGCGTCATGCAACAAAAAAGCCCCGGCCAGTTGGTCGGGGCTTTTTTGTGAGTGGCGGTTTTTTGCGTTTTCTACAAAGCGGCGATAGGCGTTCCTTGCCAGTGGCGCCTTGTATTCTTGTGCGCAGCCCCGCGCAGTGGTTGACCGTGCCATTCCTCCCCTATGTTATCATCGCTCCCTTTCCGGCCAGCAGTATGTGTGCACCATGACTGAACCAACCGTTATTCGCCTGCGTAAAAATGAAGAACGCCGCCTGAAGGCGGGCCACTTGTGGGTCTATGCCAACGAGATTGATACCCGCCATACCCCGCTCAAGGACTTGTCTGCCGGTACTTGCGTAGTGGAAGACAGCCGTGGCAAGCCGTTGGGGCGCGCCCTGCTTAGCCCGCATTCATTGATTGCGGCCCGTCTGTACAGCCGTGATGTCAAACAAGAGCTGTCGCGCAGCTTTTTCAAAAAGCGTATTGAGCAGGCGCTGACCTTGCGCGAACAATTGTTTGACGATGCCTGCTACCGGTTGGTTTATGGCGAAGCAGATGGGCTGCCCGGCCTGGTGGTGGATCGTTTCAACGATGTGCTGGTGGTGCAGACCGGTTCCGGTGCCATGGAAGCCCACCTTGACGTGATTGTTAGTGCCCTTGATGCGGTGCTGGCGCCAACCCATATTATCGCCAAGAACGAAGCAGCTGCCCGTGAAATTGAAGGCCTGGACCGTTATACCAAGGCGTTGAAAGGCGAGTTGTTGGATGAAATCAGCCTCACCGAAAATGGTGCGACTTTTGTGGCGCCGTTAGCGGAAGGGCAAAAGACCGGCTGGTTCTATGATCACCGAGCTGCTCGCCAGAAAATGCAGGCGCTGGCCAAAGGCGCTCGGGTGTTGGATGTGTTCAGTTATTGTGGCGGCTGGGGCGTGCAAGCGGCATTGGCCGGGGCGGAATCGGTGACGTGTGTGGATGGCTCCGAAATCGCCACGGATTATGTGCACCGTAATGCGCAGCTGAACGGTGTTGCCGATACCGTGGGGAGCATTCAGGGTGATGCTTTTGCGGCGATGAAGCAATTGATCGCGGACGGTGAAAAATACGATTTGGTCGTGCTGGATCCGCCAGCGTTCATCAAACGAAAGAAGGATTTCAAAAACGGCTTGGCCGGTTACCACGCCATTAACGAGCTGGCCATGCGATTAGTAAAGCCGGGCGGGTATCTGGTATCAGCCTCTTGTTCTATGCATATGCCTGCAGAGCGTTTGCTTGAGGTGGTGCACAGCAGCGCTCGGCATATTGATCGCAGTATTCAGGTGGTGGGTTATGAAGGGCAAGGGCCGGATCATCCTGTGCACCCGGCCATTGCCGAAACCGCCTACCTGAAAACCTGGTTCTGCCGCGTGCTGTTCAGCCTTTAACGACACTTCACTATTCAATCCAATCCTTGAAAGTTTGAACGGTGCGGGCAGGGTTGTTGGCATGCCCGCGCGGTCTTTCATGTGGCCAGCGCGAAGCAATAACCGTTCAGGCCCGGGTTGCACCGATCACCGGGTTTCCACGTTTAACGGTGAACTTTCAACTCCTCTGGATGCTACAATGTTCGCCTTATTCATGGAGTTAGCCTGTTATGTCTTCGTTTGCCGACCTGAACCTGCATGAGCGCTTGATCAAAGCGCTTGGCGAGCTGGAAATTACCACCCCGACCCCTGTTCAGACGGCAGCGATTCCTGCGGCGCTTGAAGGCCGCGATTTACGCGTAGTGGCCCGCACCGGTAGCGGTAAAACCGCGGCATTTTTGCTGCCCATGCTGCATCAGCTGCTCCAATATTCCCGCCCGCGTACCGACACCCGCGCCTTGATTCTGTTGCCTACTCGCGAGTTGGCCCAGCAGACCCTCAAGCAAGTAGAAGCGCTAGGCCGTTATACCTTCATTAAAGCCGAGCTGCTCACCGGCGGTGAAGATTTCAAAGTGCAGGCGGCCAAAATGCGCAAGAACCCGGAAATCCTTATTGGCACCCCGGGGCGCCTCATCGAGCATCTAGATGCCGGCAACCTGCTTTTGCAGGATCTGGAAATGCTGGTGCTGGATGAATCCGATCGCATGCTCGACATGGGCTTCAACGACGATGTGCTGCGCCTGGCCGCGGAATGCCGGCCTGAGCGACAGACCCTGCTGTTCTCCGCTACCACCGGTGGTAACGCCATGGAGAACATGATCGGCAGTGTGCTTCGCGATCCCCGCTCGCTGGTGCTCGATTCCGTGCGTGACCTGAATGAATCTGTGAGCCAGCAGGTCATCACTGCCGATGATGTGAAGCACAAAGAGCGGCTGGTGCAATGGCTGCTGGCCAATGAAACCTATGATAAAGCGGTGGTCTTCACCAATACCCGTGAGCAAGCCGATCGGCTTTGCGGTGTGCTGGTGGCCTCCAACCTGAAAGTGTTTGTATTGCACGGCGAGAAAGATCAGAAAGATCGCAAGCTGGCCATGGATCGTCTTAAAGCCGGCGCCGTGAAAGTGCTGGTCGCCACAGACGTGGCTGCCCGAGGTATCCACGTGGATAACCTGGACCTGGTGATCAACTTCGACATGCCCCGCAGTGGCGACGAGTACGTGCATCGTATTGGTCGCACCGGGCGGGTCGGGGGTGAAGGCACCGCGATTTCCCTGATTGCCGCCCACGAATGGAATTTGATGGCGAGTATTCAGCGTTACCTGCGTCAAAATTTTGAATACCGCCTGGTGGAAGCCCTGCGGGGCAACTTCCTGGGGCCGAAAAACTTGAAGTCCAATGGCAAGGCCGCCGGTAATAAAAAGAAAAAAATGAAGAAGAAAGAAGATGCTAAAAAAGGCATCAAGAAATCCGGTGCCAAGAAGAACGCCGCTAAACCCAGGCGCAACGCCAAGCCGCCGAGCCAAGACACCAAAGGAGGTTTTGCCACAGTGAAGCGCAAGAAGACCCCCGGGCCCCTAGATTGAGAACCTTAAAAGGCGCTACGCCCAGCATTGTTTTATAAATCCAAGAGGCCGCGCCCAGGGCATTGAGCGCGGCCTCTTTTGTTTGAAATCACTAGAACTCTGAGCGTGTTCCAACCTTAAACGGGGTTTATAAAACCCCGTAAAATGCCTGCTCTCGTTCACGTTCTTACCGCACGAAGGTGGGCATTCTGGTACGGTTACTCGTTGGAGGTGTCTGTGTCCGAACTTAGGGGAGGGGGAGTTAATGTCTACTGACGCGTTGCAGTGCCCGGATTGCGGTACTCAGCTTGCTGTGCCTTCCCAGCGCGCCCGTGGCACATGGCGCTGCCCTCGCTGCGAGTGCCAGTTAAGTGGCGCCTGGGCCTTGCGCCCGGATTCTTTGCTTGCGCTAACGGTGACCTCCTCTGTGTTGTGGTTGCCCGCCCTGATTCTGCCGTTAATGCGGTTGGAAAACCTTGGCTTGGACCGTGAAGCCAGCCTGCTGGATTGTGTACTGCGCCTCATGGAAGGCGTCTACTTTCCGGTGGGCCTATTGCTGCTGTTTACCCTGGTGCTTATGCCGCTGTTAAATTTATTGTCAGTGGGGCGTCTGTTATGGGCGGCGCGTACCGATACGCCTGCGGCGACATCGCCAGCTCCATTTTGGATGAAGGTGTATCGGCACAGCCGGGAATGGGCGATGACGGATATTTTTCTGCTCGGCATTCTTATCGCCATGACCAAGCTGGGCGATATGGCCGCAGTAACTCCCGGTGCGGGCTTGTTCTGCCTGGTGGTGGCGGTGTTGTTGCGTCTCATCGTGGAAACCTTGGCACAACCGGATCAGCTGCAACGGCTGCTGGAGGCACGGCATGGCCACTAAGGCGACCCCGGGCCATCGGCCATTGGCTTGGGCATTATTGATTGCGGCTGTGGTGTGGCTGGTGCCCGCAAATTTGCTGCCCATCATGACCGTTATCGAAACCGGCAAGGGAACAGCCAGCACTATTGCCGATGGTATTTGGCAATTGTTTGAAGCCGGCATGCCCGCCATTGCCATTATTGTATTCATTGCCAGCTTACTGGTGCCGTTCTTTAAAGTGCTGGTGTTGGCCGTAATCTACTGGCGTGTTCCCCACGAAACGAATCCACGCACCAGTACCCGCGCCTATCGTTTGGTGTATTGGATTGGCCGCTGGTCCATGCTCGATGTGTTCGTGGTGGCATTACTGGCAGCGGTAGTGGAATTCGGCAATTTGGCCCGAGTGGAACCGGGGCCGGGGATTCTCGCCTTTGCATTGGCCGTGGTGCTGACCATGTTGTCTGCCCATGCCTTTTCGCCCCAACAATTATGGATCCAAAACCCTGACGGAGCAGACCATGGATAGCCCCGAAGTGAAACACTCCCGCTGGCCTTCCCCCATTTGGCTGGTGCCCTTGGTGAGCCTGCTGGTGGCCGGCTGGTTGCTGTACGACCAGTTGCTACAGCGTGACGTGCAAATTGAAATCACCTTTGATAACGGAGCAGGCATCAAGCCAGGGGTTGATCTACGCTACCGGGGCGTGCCCGTGGGTAGCGTGGATAAAATCGTACTCAGCGACGATCTGAATCATGTCACGGTCCATGCTAGCTTGAATCGTGATGCGGAAAAGCTGGCCCGGGAGAAAAGCCGTTTCTGGATTGTAGAGCCGGAACTGGGCATCGCGGGTGCGCGTAATCTCGACACTCTGGTATCAGGAAAATACATCGCAGTGTCGCCGGGTGAGGGGGAGCCGGTAAAGGAATTTGACGGGCTGGAAACACCCCCTGAGCAGCAGCCCAACTTGGGCCTCAGAGTCACCCTGGTGGCGAAGCAGCTGGGCTCCTTGAAAAAAGGCCGGCATATTTACTATCGCGATGTACAAGTGGGCACCATTGGTGAAAGTGAGTTAAGTCAGGGCGGCCGTTTTGTGGAAGTTCAGGCCATTATTGAGCCGAAATACACCCGATTAGTGCGTAGTAATACCCGCTTCTGGAATAGCTCCGGGCTGAGCGTCGATGTGGGATTATTCAAGGGTGCGCAAATCCAAGCCAGCTCTCTGGAGAACCTGTTACGCGGTGGCATCAGCTTTGCCACGCCAACAGAGGCCGGGCCCTTAGCCAAAGAGGGCGAGCGATTTGACCTTTACAGCCAGCCAGAAGATGACTGGCACGAATGGGCACCGATCATGAAGTGGAAATAGCTGTAGAAAAGATAAGCCGCAACAGGGCATCGTGTTGCCGGTTTGATACGCAAGAGGCCGCGCCTAATGTTTGGGCGCGGCCTCTTGCGTTGGTAAAGCGAAAAGCCTGCAGCGTGGTGCGCCGCTTACTACATAATCTTGCCGACCATTTTTAGCGGCAGGGTGCGCATGGCGAAACCGAGTGGCCCCCAGGGCCAGCTAGGTACGGAGGCATTTTTGCCTTCTTTCTCTATGGCCTTAACCAGCGCTTTGCAGCCGGTTTCGGTGTCCACCAGAAATGGCGTGTTCTTCAGTTTTTCGTTGATCTCGGTGCGAATGAAGCCCGGAAAAATAGTGGTTACATTGATAGGCGAATCTTGTAATTCCATTTGCAGGCCTTCCGCTAGCATGGCCACGCCGGCCTTGGTGGCCGCATAGGTGGTCAAATTTTTCTTCATGCCGCGCATGGCGCTAATGGAAGAAATCATTACCAGGTGGCCACTGTCCTGGGCGCGGAAAATTTCCATGGCCGCTTCGGCCTGGGCCAGGGCAGCAACAAAGTTGGTTTCAGCGGTTTGCCGGTTGGCATAGAAATAACCGGTGCCCAAGGGTTGGCCCTTGCCCATGCCCGCGTTGACGATGATGCGATCGATGCCGGCCATTTCCGTACGGAAAGCATCGAACACCGCAAACACCTGGTCGTAGTCGTTCACGTCCAGCGGCTTAATCAGCACCTTGATGCCGGGATGTTTTTCTTCCAGCTCGGCCTTCAACGTTTCCAGCCGATCCATGCGCCGAGCGCACAACGCCAAGTTGCGGCCCATGGCGGCAAACAGGCGTGCCATGCCTTCGCCAAGCCCTGAGCTGGCGCCGGTGATAAGAATGTTTTGACGTGTCGGCATTGTTTTCTCCGCTCGGTGTCGTGTTGCTCGAATGAAAGTAAGCTCAACAGTTAAAATTGAAACGCGGTTTCACGGTGTAGCCATCGGCTATGCTTGTGCCGCGTGTTTCACACGTTGAACTTTCCGCTTGTTCTTTATCGATAAGTTACTTGATCGCTCGGCAGGTGCAGGTGCTCATTTACCGACACTAGCCGCAACGTGCCCGCATTCACAAGTATCCGAGTCACACTGGTATTAATCAGGTTGCGGTTATAAGTAATTAGCGCTTCGTTATCCAGGGCCATTAGCTGTTGAATAATCACGCTGATGGCGCCGCCGGAAGTGAATACCAAGGCGCTGTCGCCGCTGCTTAAGCTGTTGCCCAAGCTGTAGGTGCTGGCCAGCACACGCTCACGAAAGGCGGGCCAGGTTTCGCTGTAGTCACCTTCATCTCGCTGCCAGCGGCGCAGGGCCTGCTCAAAGCGGGCCTGGAAAACCTTGCGCGGCTGTTGCTGCTCCGCCAGCCAAGCGGTGAGCGCAGGGCGGTCGGTGGCCAGGGGCCAGTCGACGGCCAGCAGCTCTTCGTGGTTGTACTCATTAAAGCCGGTGTCGGGGTGCCATTCTTTGGGTAGGCCCAGCTCGCCCAGGGTGGCCTCTGCGGTTTCCCGGTGGCGGCGCATGGTGCCACAGAGGGCACGGGGGAGGCCCAGCATCTGGTTTTGTAGGGCGCGCCCAAGAAGCCGGCTTTGTTCCCAGCCCGGCTCAGAAAGTTGGTCGTAATCTTCTTTACCAAAGCTGGCTTGGCCGTGGCGTATAAGGTAAATCACCGGCATACATCAGTGCTCTTTTTTCTGTTCAGGTTGTTTCCATTAACGTTGCAGGCGCCCGGCGCTTTTTCGCATCATCCGGATGAACACAAACGGCATGAGCCGCTTTATCCAAGGGGGGCGGCCGCTTTCGTGGGGCGGCAGGGAAAATAGATGTTTAGCCGCTTCGTGCTGCATCATTTGGCAATCAGTACTCGTGGGCCATTGCGCTGCCAGCACTTATCCATTGACCGATGCTAGAGAGCGCGCTTCAATAAATCCAATGAATAATGGAAATTAGTTTGGATAAGTTTCATGCATGTTTCGCGATTCGACTTGAACCTCTTCGTGGTCTTCGACGCCATCTATACCGAAGGGTCGCTGACCCGCGCCGCCAAGGTACTCAACCTCACCCAGCCTGCGGTTAGTCATGCCTTGGGGCGCTTGCGCGCCCGCCTAAACGACCCGCTATTTGTTCGCCAGGGCAGCCGCATGGTGCCCACCGCTCGGGCTCGGGCCATGGTGAGCCCGGTGCGCCACGCGCTGGGCGGTTTTCAGCGTTGCCTGAGTGAAGAGGGCGGCTTCGATGCAAGTGAAGCGGAGCGTACGTTTGTATTGGGCCTACGCGATGGGCTGGAAGCGCGGTTGCTGCCCGCCTTGATGAACCAGTTTATGGATGAAGCGCCGGGCATCAAGCTGCAATCGTTAACCGTGAGCCGCCGGCAAATGGCCACGGAACTGGCCAGTGGTCGGCTGGATTTAGCCTGCGATGTGATGCTGGCGCTGCCCGAAGCCATTGGGCATCAGGTGGTATTGGAAGGGCCGCTGGTGGTGCTGATGCGCGAATCGCATCCGTTGGCCCAGGGCATGGACCTGCCCGATTATCTGGCCGCTCAGCATGTGCTGGTGTCATCACGCCGCGAAGGGCCGGGGTTGGAAGATTTCGGCCTGGCACGGCAAGGCTATCGCCGGCACATTCGTTTGCGCTGCCAGCATTACCAGGCCGCGTTGAGCACCGTGCAACAAACCGACTTGCTGCTCACCATGCCCGCCAGCCTGGCCGGGCAGCTGAGCGATCAGGGGCTGGTATGGAAGCCGTTCCCTGGGGAATTGCCGGGGCTGGAAATGCACCTGTACTGGCACCGCGACCAGAGTGCCGACCCGGCTCACAGTTGGCTGCGCCAACGGGTGCTGGCGCAACTGGAAGTCATGCAAAACGACATTCAGCTCAGCGCCCCCGCTTTGTAGAGGCCCTGGCTCGCCGATACCTTCATCGCCGCCAACAACGCGGAGTGTAAGTCGTAAACAGACTTTTCCTCATGTGCATTTATTTGTGGGGATGGATTGTGTAGATTCAAAACAGGATCACAAATGAAAATCGGCCAGCCAGGGTGGCACGGCCTGCGAAAGCGAATCGGGGGAAGGGATGCCTGTCTGTTTATCTTTATGCTGGCCTAGGGCTGGTGTCTGTAAGTACTTCCCTTCGTTGACTTGGCGCACGGCATAGGCACTGGTTATGCGCATGACCGCAGAGCTATACGAAATAAAAAATTTTTAGGAGGAATCGTGGCGGGAAAGTCTAACTTAGTGAATCTAGACGCAATGATAAAGCGTGCTGATTTCGCATTAAATGATTCGGACGATCAGCTGGCTTTTGAGCAATTTAATACTATACCGGCTAGAGAGCTGATGTCAGGAGGGTTGACCGGCTCTATTCTACGCAAGCCGGACTTTCAGAGGGAAACTAATCATTGGACTCCTGATCAAGTCGTTTCTCTTCTGGAGTGCTATATAAATGGTGACTTAATACCTTCAGTGATTCTTTGGCGATCCCCGACATACTTATTTGTAATTGACGGAGGGCATCGTCTTAGCGTTCTGAAAGCATGGATGGAAGATGATTATGGTGATGGACAAATATCACACAAAATGTTCGGGCATGACATCCCTGCTGAGCAGAGGCGGGCAGCTGAAAGAACTAGGAGGTTAGTTAAAGAGCGAGTTAATACGTGGTCATATTATAAAAGCTTACAAGATGACGATGAGGGTATCACTAAGGAGCAAAGGACTAAACTCTTGACATTGACTAGCCGAGGCCTTCAGGTTCAATGGGTGCAGGGTAACGCTGATAAGGCGGAAGCTTCATTTTTTAACATTAATATGAAGGGGACGCCTTTGGATGATCTTGAAGAGCTTTTGTTGAGGAACAGGAAAAAGCCAGTTCCAATTGCATCAAGGGCAATTATTAGGGCTGGCAGAGGCCATAAATATTGGTCGCAATTTAGCGAATCAGTATCTTCTGATATTGAAAAAGAGTCGAAGAAGTTAAGTAAGCTATTGTTTAGTCCTGAGATAAGTCGGCCAGTAAAAACATTGGATTTGCCTTTAGGTGGATCAAAAGGGGTGCGCACTGCAATACGTGTGCTAATTGATTTTATTTTATTTGCAAATAGAAAGCAGCAGAGTGATGTCCCTTCTGTAGAATCGTTTCAAGATGATTATGATGGAGAATTAACGCTTTCTGTTATGAAAAAAATTACGGTGCTGGCATCTAGAATAACGGGGAATGATAAAGGTAGTCTTGGCCTGCATCCCGCTATCTATTATTACGGGCCTTCTGGGCGACATTCTACGGCTATGTTCTTGGGGACTTCATCGCTAATAGCCGAGAAGATAATTAATAACGATAAAGGTTTTTTTAAGAAATTCACTGTTGTTAGAGGAAAGCTGGAATCGCTACTGATAGAGAATAAGGATTTAATTGCTACTATCTTGCAGAAAAATATAAGCAAGTATCGAGTTTCAACATATCATGTATTTTTAAATAATATTATTTCTGCTTTGGATTCTGGAGGTGCGATCGGGGAAAAAGAGCTTATTCGTTTTTCTGGTCTAGAGGGAAAGATTATTGCTGGCGATTTCAAAAAGACTTCAGTAAAAATAGGTGACGATACTAAAAGTAAAGTGTTTATTGATGTGGCACTTAGGAATGGCATTAAATGCTCTATATGTGGAGGGTATATAGATGTCGAGAAGTCCGTATCCTACGACCATATAGAGCCAATAAGAGATGGAGGGAGGGGGTCTCCAGACAATACGCAGCTTACACACCCTTATTGTAACCAATCAGTAAAGCAATAAGTATGTAACGTCGCTCAAACAGTGAGGGTCAGGCTCCCATTTCCCAAGGATTTTTCTTCATAAATAATGCCCCTGCTTCCAACGAAGGCAAGAGCCTTTTTTTAACTTTCAACTCAGCGCTTAATCGCCGCTTCCATAAACGGCGGCATCACCAGCGCCCTTATGAATCGCCGCTGAATAATACCGCGCATCAAACCCTTTCCTGTGGTGTTCGTTTCCCGGAATTCGCTCACCTCGGTGTTCTTGCCTGCCAGGGCACGGTTCCACCAGCAGCGCCGGATCGAGGCGTATCGATACGCCCAGTCGCGGCGACTCGGGCGATGCATGGGGCTCGCACTCGAAAGGTGGCGGCAACCTGTACCCGATATTGCCCTGGACCGTAGTGAATCTCGCGGTCACCCAGATAATCGGTCTTGTCGCCCTGGGCGATGATATTCAGGCTCGGCTCGCATATCCGTGGTGTTCGGGGAATAGGTCGATGTATCGCCATCCACGTTACCGATGGCAGTGACGTGGTGGTGCAGCTATCACGCTCAATATTGAACTGTAAGCAGTCTAAGAAGACTAAGCAGACAAGGAGGCGCACCAATACCCGCTAGAGAAAGCATGGCTTGCGCCTGACGCCCGTTCCAGACGGCCCTATGAACGAATGCAATAAGGCTAAATGACATGGCGAATACACATCAGACCATCAACCCGGCCACCGGCGAGACCATCGCCACCTATGAAATGCTCAGTGACGAGCAGGCACTACAAGCGCTCAAGGAATCCCACAATGCTTTCCTTGAATGGCGCAAGACCAGCTTAGAAGAGCGCGGCACCATCCTGCGTGAAATTGCCAAGCGCCTGCGGGCCAACAAGGATGAGTACGCCGCGTTGATGACCCGGGAAATGGGCAAGCCGATTTCCCAAGGCGACGATGAGATTGAGCTGTGCGCCGCCATCTGCGAATACAGCGCCGACACCGGGCCCAAAGAGCTGGCCGACGAGGAGTGCCAACTTGAAGGCGGCCGCGCGTTGGTCACCTATCAGCCCACCGGTGTGATTCTGGGTATCCAGCCCTGGAACTTCCCATTCTATCAGGTGATACGTTACAGCATCGCCAACATCATGGCGGGTAACACTGTGCTGCTCAAGCACGCCCGTAATGTCTGGGGGTCGGCGGTGGAGATCGAGAAGGTCTTTCGCGAAGCTGGTTTGCCGGAGAATGTGTTTCGCAATCTCCTCATCGACTCAGATCAGGTCGGGCAGCTCATTGAGCATGAATACGTGCGCGGTGTCACCCTCACCGGCAGCCCGGCTGCTGGCAGCGCCGTGGCAGCCAAGGCCGGTGAGTGCCTGAAGAAGACCGTGCTGGAGTTGGGCAGTAACGATGCCTTTATGGTGCTGGACGATGCGGACATCGATCTCGCGGTCGAGACCTGCCTCCAGGGTCGTATCTACAATAACGGCGAAACCTGTGTGGCGGCTAAACGCTTCATCGTGGTGGATGCGGTCTATCAGGAATTCCGCGACAAGTTCGTCGAGAAGATGAGCCAGATCGAGTACGGCGACCCGACCAAGGAGAGCACCACACTCGGCCCGATCGCCCGTGACGATTTGCGCGACACCTTGCACGATTTGGTCAAGCGCTCCATCGACGCCGGTGCGACGTGCACATTTGGCGGTGAAATCCCCGACGGCCCAGGCTACTTCTACCCCAGCACCGTGCTTGAAGACGTGAAGCCGGGTATGCCCGCCTATGACGAAGAGCTGTTCGGCCCGGTGGCGTCCTTGATTCGCGTGAAGGACGAGGACGAAGCCATTCGCGTTGCCAACGATTCCCGCTATGGCCTGGGTGGCGGCATCTTCTCCAGGGACGAAAAGCGTGCCACCGAGATCGCTCGCAACCTGTTCGATACCGGCATGGTGAATATCAACGGCTACAACCTCGCCCAACCGCACTTGCCCTTCGGCGGCGTCAAGGACAGCGGCTATGGCCGTGAGCATGGCGGTTTCGGCATGAAGGAGTTCGTTAACGTAAAGTCGGTGATGATTGCCGAGTGATGCCGCTAACCCTTGTGCCTGAATGTTAGTGCTCTGAAGGTCAGGGCTCACTTTTCTCACAAGCTTGCTTCATAAAAAATGCCCTTGCTTCCAACGAAGACAAGGGCATTTTTTTACGTTCAATTCAGCCCTTAATCGCCGCTTCCATAAACGGTGGCATCACCAACGCCCCTTTATGAATCGCCGCTGAATAATACCGCGTATCAAACCCTTTGCCGGTGGCATCTGTTTCGCGGAAGCTGCTCACGTCGGTGTTTTTGCCCGCCAGGGTGCAGCTCCACCAGCCGCTGGGGTACACCGGCTGCGGGAAGGGCAGGGTTTGGGTGGTGGTGAAGCCCGCTTCACGCATGTTGGTGTGCAGGTCTTTGATGATGGTGTCGCTGTGCAGCAGCGGGGATTCAGATTGCTGCACGATGATGCCGCCGTCGGCCAGCACGCGGTGGCAATCGCGGAAGAAGTCGGCCTTGAACAAACCTTCCGCCGGGCCCACCGGGTCGGTGGAATCGACGATGATCACGTCCACGCTGCCGTCTTCACAGTTGCGCATGTATTGCACGCCATCTTCGAACAATAGCTCGGCACGGCTGTCATCGTTGGACTCGCACAATTCTGGGAAGTATTTCTCGGAATAGCGGGTGACCATTTCGTCGATGTCGATCTGGGTGGCTTTTTCTACGCTCGGATGACGCAGCACTTCACGCAGGGTGCCGCAGTCGCCGCCACCAATAATGATGACGCGCTTGGGGCTGGCATGGCTGAACAGCACCGGGTGCGACATCATCTCGTGGTAAAGGAAGTTGTCGCGGGTGGATAGCATGGTGGCGCCATCGATGGTCATCAGGTAACCGAAGGTGTCGGTTTCCCACATTTCAATGTGCTGGTACTCGGTTTGTACTTCTTCCAGCTTTTGTTTCAGGCGCAGGCCGAAGGCGGTGCCGGCAGAGTCGAAGTGCTCGTAAAACCAGTTTTTTTTGGTGCTGCTCATGGGCGATTCCGGTGGGTGGGAGCATGTGGGCTCCGTGGTGGGCAATAGGGGCGATTGTAAGACCAGAACCGCTCCTGTGAAAGCATGAAAAATGGGTGCTAGCGCGGCCTTCCGGCAGGCATAATGGCGACCATTAACCGCATGATGGCCTGCCCGCGTGTTGCATGCAGGCGTATTTTCAGGACCCGCAATGACCGATAACTCTCCCGTACCCGCCAGCGATATCTATAACGTGGATCGCTGGGGCGACAGTTACTTCCGTATCGATGGCCAGGGCCAGCTGTGTGTGCGCCCCAATGGCGAGCAGGGCGGCCAGGCTACATTGGAAGCGGTGCTGGAACGCTGCCGGGGGGCCGGGCTGCGGGCGCCGGTGCTGGCGCGCTTCTCTGGCATTTTGCGCCAGCGGGTGAAGCTGCTGGCGGGCGCCTTCCGGGAGGCCATCGAGGGGCACCAGTATCAGGGTGACTACACGCCGGTGTACCCGATCAAGGTGAACCAGCAGCGCCGAGTGGTGCACGAAATCCTCCGTGCCCGCGATGACGGCGAGCGGGTAGGGCTGGAAGCCGGTTCCAAGCCCGAGCTGTTGGCAGTGCTGGCGTTGTCTAATCCGGGCGACACCATTGTCTGCAATGGGTACAAGGATGCGGAATACCTGCGTTTGGCCTTGATGGGCGAAAAGCTGGGGTTCCACGTGCACATTGTGGTGGAAAAAACTTCTGAGCTGCCGGCGCTGCTGGCATTGGCGGATGAGCTGGAGGTGTCGCCGCGCATTGGCCTGCGGGTGCGGCTGATGAGTATCAGCAAAGGCAACTGGCAGAACACCGGCGGTGAAAAATCCAAGTTTGGTTTGAGTGCGCCGCAACTGATGGCCGCCATTGAACACTGCCGCGCCGCCGGTCGGCTGGATTGCGTAAAGCTGCTGCATTTTCACTTGGGCTCCCAGGTGGCCAACATTCAGGACATTAAAGCGGGCATGCGCGAAGCGGCCCGGTACTACACCGAAATGCGCGCCTTGGGCGCGGCGGTGGAAACCGTGGATGTGGGTGGCGGCCTGGGGGTGGACTATGAAGGCACCCACTCACGCTCCTACTGCTCCATGAATTATGGGGTGGCCGATTACGCCCGCCATATCGTGCAGACCCTGCAACAGCAATGTGCGGAGCACGGCGTCCCGGAGCCGCATATTATTTCTGAATCGGGCCGCGCGCTGACTGCCCACCATGCGGTATTGCTGGTGAACATCACCGACCAGGAACAGATGGCGCCGGTGACGGTGGATGCACCCACCGAGCATGATGCGGCGGAGCTGCAGCAGCTGTGGGGCCTGCAACAGGTGTTGGTCGGCGAGCCGGGCAACCTGCTGGAGCGCTTCTCGGAAGTGGCCGGCGCCTGGCAGGATATTCACCAGCGCTATATTGCAGGCGAGTTAGGGCTGGCGGCGCGGGCGCGGGGCGAGCAGTTATACATCAACTGCCTGCTGGCGTTGCGTGGCCGCCTGAATCCGTTGCGCAAACAGCAGCGGGCGCTGCTGGATAGCCTTAACGAAACCCTGGCGGACAAGTTGTTCGTGAATTTCTCTGTGTTCCAATCGGTGCCGGATGTGTGGGGCATTAATCAGGTGTTCCCGGTGTTGCCGCTCTCCGGTTTGGATAAACCGGCGACCCGCCGTGCGGTGATTCAGGACATTACCTGTGATTCCGATGGCCGCATCGACCAGTTTGTGGACGGTGAAGGGGTGGAAGCCACCCTGCCGTTGCCGGAACAGCTCAACGGCCACCTGGGCATTTTTATGGTGGGCGCTTATCAGGAAATCCTTGGCGACATGCATAACCTGTTCGGGGATACGGATTCCGTGGATGTGGATGTGGATGCGCAGGGCAATATCGTGCTGGACCACGCTATTCAGGGCGATACGGTGAGCTCGGTGTTACGCTACGTGAACTACGACCCGGACCGGCTATTGGCGTCTCTGGAGCAACATTGTCGCCAGGCGCATTTAAGCGCAGCGGAACAAGATGGCTTCATCGAACTGGTACGCGAGGGCTTGGGCGGGTATACCTATTTAGAGTAGTTCTCTACAGTCGCTATTGACCGCAGCGACCCGCTTGGATGAAGAAACGGGAAAAGTTCTTGGGTGTTGTTTTTTTGAATTTTTCCCATTGAACATTCAACTGATTTTTAGCCAGCAAGGAGACCACCATGCGTTATGAACTCTGTGCCAGCCAAGATTTACCGGAAGGACAAAGCCGCCCCATGAAGGCGGGGGACACCAAGCTGGTGGTATACCACCTGAGTGATGGCTTCTACGCCACTCAGGCCCGCTGTAGCCATATGTTTGTGTCGCTGGGCAAAGGCAAAATTCTTGAGGATCAGTGTGTGCAATGCCCGCTGCACCGGGCCAGGTTTGATATCCGTACCGGTGCCGTCACCGAGTGGGCGAACTTCCCGCCGGGGGTGCAAATACTGAATGTGGTGCGGGGCGAGAAAGCCCTGGAAACTTGGCCGGTAACGGAAGAAGGCGGCCAGCTGTACGTGGAGATCTAATGGCAAATCCGAGCAAGGCGCAGCAGCAAGCCGCGCTGGAGCGGCTGGAAAAATTCAGCCGCTTCACTGACAGCAGTATTGGCATTCCCTTCACCAAGTTTCAAATTGGTGCCGAGGCGATTATTGGTTTAGTGCCGATAGTCGGTGATGCGGCCGGCCTAGTGCTTGGCAGCTATGTGCTAGTGGAGGCCCAGCGGACCGGCGCCAGTAAGGGCGTGAAGCTGCGCATGCTGCGCAACATGGGCATCGACTTTGTAGGTGGTTTGCTACCGGTGGTAGGCGATGCTTTTGATGCGATCTACAAAGCCAATACCCGTAACACCCGGCTGCTGAGAAACTACCTGGAAAAGCAGCTGGAAGTGGAGCCGCCACCCCCGCCGTTCCCGTGGTGGACACTGGTCTGGCTGACGGTGCTATTTGCCGTGATTACTGGCGGCCTGACCCTGATTTTGTGATCGATAACCCGGTGCGCCTGCGCCGGGTTTTTTCTGCTCTGTGTGTTGCAGTAATGGCGCCGGCGCTGCTGCATGATCGGTGCCTGAAATAGCCTTGTCTGTTTGCGCTTACCAGCCTAGAGAGCCATTAAGCTCGGGCTTTCCTCTTTTTTGATTCTTCTTTTTGCGGGCCTGGCCTTCGCGGCATAACAATCCGAATTGAACCCGAACAAGCATTCGCTCTATCGTGCCAGTGATCCATTCGCGCCGAAAACCGGGGAACCCGCCGCAGGCACCTTCTGGCATATGGGTTCCGCATTGCATGTTCGGGTCTCGATGCTGTTTTTTACGATGCCGCGTTTGCCACTGTGTCCGTTAAGACGCGGAATCTGCTCAAGGCATGGGTGCCGACACTGCAAGCGTGATGTTGCCGGTGCGCCTGTTTAATCGAGCGTGTCGCCATAACCTGTTGAGATAATCGTAATGATGAATTTTTTGAAGCAGCGTTTTATCAAGCCCAGTAAAAATGCCTATGCGGTGGTGACCGGCGCCGGTAGTGGTATCGGTCGCAGCTTTGCACTGGAGCTGGGCAAGCGCGGTGGTGCGGTGGTCTGTGCCGATGTGAATCTGAAGGCTGCCGAAGAAACCGTGGCGTTACTGAACGCGCAGGGCGCGAAGGGGTTTGCCGTTCACTGTGACGTGGGCGATGCCAAGCAGGTCGCTGCCTTGGCCGAAAAATCCGCAGCGTTGCTGGGGCACCCGGTAACTCTGGTAATCAACAACGCCGGCGTTGGTCTGGGGGGCAAGTTCGATGAGCTGAGCCTGGAAGACTGGCAGTGGTGCATGCATGTGAATCTGTGGGGCGTGATCAACGGGTGCCATTATTTTGTACCCGGCTTCAAGAAGCAGGGGCACGGCGCCATTATCAATGTGGCGTCTGCGGCGTCGTACACGGCGGCCCCGGAAATGAGCGCCTATAACGTGAGCAAGGCAGGGGTACGTGCCCTGTCTGAAACTCTGTTTTCGGAATTGGCCAAGGATAATATTCGGGTGAATGTGCTGTGCCCGACACTGGTGCCCACCAATATTATCAAGAATGGCCGTATCCCCGACCGGTACTCCAAGCTGGCGGATCATGCGCTAATGAACTACGCCATGACCACCAGTGAGAGGGTGGCCGAGCTGACCCTGAACCGCCTGGATAAGGGCGAGCTGTACACCACCCCCCAGGTGGACGCCAAACTGTTTTGGATAATGAAGCGGGCGTCCCCCCGCCTTTACGCCAAGTTCATGAGTTTCTCTTACCGATTTGTTCGCACCAAGGAGGCATAACATGGCTGCAGCAAAAAAAACCAACCCCTCAGCGGCCAAGGCCCCTGCGGAAAAAATTTATGATTCGTTTATTGTCGGTGCCGGTCTCTCCGGTATTGCCGCCGCGATCAAGCTGAAGAAAGAAGGCTATCACGACTTCAAGATCATCGAGCGAGCGGACCGGGTGGGGGGCACCTGGCGGGAAAATACCTATCCCGGCTGCGGTTGTGATGTACCGTCATCGTTGTATTCCTATTCATTTGCGTTGAGTAGCAAGTGGAGCCACCTGTTTGCTAAGCAGCCTGAAATTCTCAGCTACCTGGAAGAGGTGAGTGACAATTTTGATATTACGCCGCTGATTGAATTCAATACGACTTTGCAGAGCGCGACCTGGGATGAAAGCCGTTACCTTTGGGTGTTGGGTACGTCTAACGGAGAGCACTTGGCGCGGACGGTGGTTTTTGCCACCGGGCCGATTACCGAATCCAAGACCCCAGTGCTCCCTGGGCTGGAAAGCTTCAGCGGGGAAATGTTCCATTCCGCCAAGTGGAACCACGATTACGACCTGACCGGGAAACGGGTGGCGGTGATCGGCACTGGCGCGTCAGCCATTCAATTCGTGCCGCAGATTCAGCCCAAGGTGAAAGCGTTGTTCGTGTTCCAGCGCACGGCGCCCTGGGTGCTGCCCAAGCCGGACCTGCCACTGGGGGATAGAGTCAAACAGACGATTGAAGCGCTGCCGGTGATTCAGCGTGGCTGGCGCAATGCGGTGTCCAGATCGTTGAATGTGATCAACTTTGGCCTGCGTAATCCTAAGGTGTTGAGGCCCATTAGTACCGCAGCAAAACAGCTGCTACGGCTACAGATTAGTGACAAGGCCTTGCGCAAGGCGGTAACGCCGGACTTTACCCTGGGCTGCAAGCGCGTGCTGTTCGCCAATGATTACTACCCGGCTTTGCAGGCAGACAATACCCAGCTGATTCCCCACGGTTTGGTAGAAGTGGATGGCAATACTGTGGTCGCGGCCAACGGTGAACGCCATGAAGTGGATGTGATTATCTGGGGTACCGGTTTTGAAGTGTCGCACCCGCCGATTGGCAGCAAGGTGGTGAATGCCAATGGTGATCGCCTGTCGGACCTGTGGAAAGACACGTCGCCGGAAGCGTATCTGGGCGCGGCCCTGGAAAATACGCCCAATGCGTTTTTGGTGCTGGGCCCCAACGTTTTGGTCTACGACTCCTTTATCGGGCTGGCCGAGGCGCAGCTGGATTACATTATCGATGGCCTGAAAAAAGTGAAGGACAACGATATTGGCAAAATTTCCATTCGCTCTGATGTGCTCAGACAGCATAACGCCAAGGTGCAAAAACACCTGAAAAGTACGGTGTTTAATAGTGGTGGCTGCAAGAGCTATTACCTGGACCAGAACGGCCGCAACTTCGCCGCCTGGCCTTGGTCATTGGCCGAATTGAAGCGACGGCTGAGTGTGTTTGACCTCGATGATTATGACGTGACGTACCGTAATGAAGCGGTGTTGAGCAAGGTGTCCTGAATACGGCACGGGTAAATAAAAACGCACGGTTTAAGGGCCGTGCGTTTTTTTTGCCAAAACGATTCTCGGTGTGGAGTCGGATGACGGCCTTCGGCCTAGTTCGACATACCGATGAACCGTGCGGTTTTGTAAGTTGAATTCCCTTAAAAGCCGTAACCCGAGAGCCTGATCGATCCTCTTAATGTATGGCCTGGCCGAGCTTTTCCAGGTACTGGCGCATGCCACTGCGCAGCGGCTCATCCAACTGCTCGGTTTGCTGCTGCATGTGATGTAGCCATTGGCCTTGCTGATCGTTGTGGCGCCACTGGTGGTAGCAGTATGCCTGTAGCACAAAGGCCTGCAGGCAAGCGGGCTTTTCCATGTCTTCTTCGTTGGCCAGCGCAATGCGCGGGAAGTGTTGGTGGAGCTTATTGGCGAAGGCGCCGGAGGCTATGCCGATTTGTTGGCCTTGGGAGTTATGTACCGGGGTGTTCAGGTAACCACAACTGGGCGAGCGCGCTTTGAGGACGAAACCACTCAAGGGTTGTTGCAATGTGGCCGCCACGTTTTCCAGTGCGTCGGTCACATCCTGTTGGGGCTGATCGACTCCCCGAACCCGCAGGCGGCCCTCCAGTTGCACCACCTGAATAGGGGGGCGCGGTACGGGCAGGCCAATGGCCACCTCCGGGCAGGTTTCCCGAAAGCGTAACCAGGGCGCCAGCTGGTGGATCACAATGGCATTGTGTTTGTGGTCGCCGTCGTAGCGTACCTTTTGCCCGGTGAGGCAGGCACTAACGCCTATGATGGGTTTTTGCCACTCCTGCTGCGGCAGGTCGAAGCCCATTTTTTCCAATAAATCCGTTAGCATGGCAGGCCTCCCTTCTTCCCCAACGGTGACAGGTTATGCAAGGCGTTTTTCTGGATACCGATACCCTGGTTCCCGGTGAGCTGGACTTCCGCACCTTCGACACTTTGTTGTCGTGGGCGTGCTACCCGCAGACCCGTGCCGACCAGTGTGCGGCCAGGCTGGAAGGTGCGCAGGTGGTGGTGACCAACAAGGTCGTTTTGGATGCCGCCACGCTGAAAGCCTGTCCTTCCCTTAAGCTTATCTGCATTTGCGCCACCGGTACCAATAATGTGGATTTGGCTGCGGCCTCTGCCCAGGGCATCACGGTTTGCAATGTGACGGGCTATGCGCGCGCCTCGGTGGCACAGCATACGATGGCCATGATGTTGTCGCTGGCGGCTCGGCTGGTTCCCTACCATGAAGCGGTGCGTGGGGGGGAGTGGAGCCGTGCCTCGCAGTTCTGCCTGCTTGACCATCCAATGATGGAGCTGTCGGGTAAAACGTTCGGGGTTATCGGTTATGGCGATTTGGGCCGCGAAGCTGCCCGGCTGGCAAAGGCGTTTGGCATGCAGGTGCTGGTTGCCGAATCGTTTCAGGCCCAGGGCAATCAGTCCGGGCGGGTGCCCATGGCGGAGCTGTTGCCGGCGGCGGATGTGATTAGCCTGCATTGCCCGCTAACAGCGCAGACCGACAAGCTAGTGGACGCGGCGTTTTTGTCGCAGATGAAACCCGGCGCAGTGTTGCTGAACACCGCCCGCGGCGGGTTGATTGATGAGCCTGCATTGTCGGAAGCGTTGCGCAGTGGGCAGCTTGGCGGGGCCGGGTTGGATGTGCTCAGTAGCGAACCGCCTTCGATGGCGCATCCGTTGCTGGCGGACGGTATCCCCAACCTGTTGATTACCCCCCACAATGCCTGGGGCACCCGCGAATCCCGTCAACGGTTGCTCAATGGTGTGGTAGAGAATATTCGCCAATGGCAGGCGGGGACGCCAATGAACGTGGTGTGTTGATCTGTCGCTGATCCCCGCAGCCTCGGCACGGATGCCACTGAAGGCACCGATAAGTACAATGATTTGGCTTTTAGATTTCATGCATGCCTGTGAATGCTGTGCGGTCAAAATACAGTCTGTCGTGTTCAGCATTAGGCGCCAGGGTCTAAGGCCTACGCGGGCTTTCAGGCCGGGCATGCAAAAGGCTTTTAACCGCCTGCGAGGGAACGACGATGTGGAAACAGAGAAACATCACTCTCACCGCTAAACGGCGCGGCTGCCATTTGGTGACCCGTGAAGTGTTGGAGCAACTGCCGGAGTTGGCTGAGCTAGAGATAGGCTTGCTGCACCTGTTTATTCAGCACACTTCCGCATCGCTCACCGTGAATGAAAATGCGGACCCGGATGTGCGCGGTGATCTTGAGCGGCACCTGAATGTAATGGTGCCGGAGAACGCGCCGTATTATGAGCACACTCTGGAAGGGCCGGATGACATGCCGGCGCACATTAAGAGCGTATTGATAGGCCCTTCATTGAGCCTGCCTATTAGTCACGGGCGGCTGGCGCTAGGCACGTGGCAGGGTATTTACCTGTGCGAACACCGCGACCACGGTAGCGCAAGACGGATCGTGGCGACAATTCAGGGGGAGTGACTCGCCGGCCCTGAAGGGGCCTTGTGTAGGCTAGGCGCGGGTAAGGCGCGGGCGGCGCCGCTTGCCTGCCCGCGTGAACCCATTCGGTGTGGGGTTATTCTGAGATCCACTGCAGGAATTCGCGACGCTCTTGCTGGGTGGCCTGTTTCCATTGCGCTTTAAGCGTATCCAGGTAGCTGGCGCCCGGTGCGACGCTAGTGCCCTTTTGTGCATTGGCGGCATTGGCCCCTTCTGCACTTTGGGGGGCAATGGTATTGCTGGTGGCGGTGGTGACTTCTTCGCCGGTAATCGGCGCCAGGAAACCGCGATTAAGGATCAGATCAGATTCTTTGGCCGCTACTTTTTTCCCGGTTTGGGTGTTGCTGGCCCAGCCGCTAAAGCTGTCTTCCATGGCGCGGGCCTGTTCCACATTCTGGGGTTTGTCGAAGCCCAGCTGCCATTGGTCGCCTGCCTTGCCATCGACGATGAAGTTGGCCGGGTTGGTTTTCACAATCTCATGATTGTCCGCATCCAGCTGCCACAATTCCTTGTAGTAGGCGAGGATTTCATAGCGGCCGGGCGCTAATTTCAGCTCCTTGAAGTCGGTGGCGAAAAAGGTGTTTACGCCTTCCACTTCCTTGCCGTTAATGGTGAACACTTCGATTTCGCTGGGCACCTTAACGGTGAGCACTTGGCTGTCGGCTTTGGCTGGGCCATCGTACAGCTGTACCACGGGGCTGCGGGCGCAGGCGGCCAACAACAGGGCGCAAAGGGTTACGGTAAGCAGACGCAGGGACAACATGACTTCTCCTTAGGGCGGTTGATGATGCGGCCGGCCAGTCTGGCGCGCACCTATGTCAGTTATGTGACAAATCGATAGGGGGTATTAGAACCCCCAGCTCTCTACCTTGCTGGGTGGCTGGTTGCGATTGAGGGCAAACATGCCCCGGGCGCACCGTACGATCCACCAGACGGTGATTAGCACCATCAACACCCAGCCAATCAGGGCCAGGGTGGTGATGCCGGCAATAAACCAGTACAGCAGGCCAATCCAGAAGGTACGGTACTGAAACCGAAAATGCTCACGTAGCGGTGGTGGCGCATCGCTGACATTAATGTGAGCAAGAATCGCGCCGACAATGGCGGTAAGCCCGCCGGTGATCAGGCCCACCAAATGTAGCACATAGATGATACGAGGCAGGTTGGCGGTGCTGGTGTTACTCATTGCTGGGCCTCTTTGCTGACGGGAGCCTGTGGTGGATGCCGTACCTGGCCCCCCGAATACGTTGGCCGCTGCTCAGCAGGATCGCTACGGCAATAAGGGGAAGAAGCTGGGTGAGCATGGCCATTCTTTTTTGGCTGTTTGCTCTGGTCGTTGGGCCGAGGCTTCTTCGCCCTGAGCACTTTACCGGACTCCGAATGAGGCGAGAACGGGGGTTAGTCTGCTTTGATATGTTTTTGATCCCGAGGCAGGGTGTCGCCGCGTAGCTGTATGACGGTTTTCTGCAGCAGCAGGTTGTTGGGCAGGGTGTAGCGATGGCCCAGTTCATCTTGAATGGTGATGAAGATTAGCCCCATGTGGCGGACCTGCCCGGTGACGGTGTTGTCGCCGTCCAGCAAGCGGATCCGGTCGCCGACCCGGTAGGGCGCGCTGAAGAATAGAATAATGGCGGCGGTGGTGTTGCTCAGCATGGACCAGCTGGCAAACAGCGCCACGCCGAGCAGTGCCATCAGTGAGGTGGCGAAAACCATGATACCGTCGCCGTTTAAGCCCCACAAAATGCTTAGCGCCAGCAGGCAAAGAATCAAGCTGCTGCTGTTGATCACCACGGCGGTTTGAAAAATACGCGCACGGCTATAGCCTCGCCGGCGGCCCAACCGCTTGGTTGCACCACGCAGGGCGATGGACAGTACCCAGCCGACCAACAGCACCATCACGGTGAGCAGCCACTTCATTACCACTGAATCCATGCTTATCCGTGTTTGCCTGATACGAAGGGGTTGTGGCTGCGTTCATGGCCAATGGTGGACATGGGGCCGTGGCCGGGAATAAAGGACACATCGTCGTCCAAGGTTAGCAGCTGGTTCTTGATCGCCTGGATCAGTGTGTCGTGGTCGCCTTTGGGGAAATCCGTGCGGCCGATGGAACCGTTAAACAGGACATCACCCACCACCACCAGTTTTGCTTCGGGCTGGTAGAACACCACGTGGCCGGGGGTATGCCCGGGGCAGTGGCGCACTTCGAAACGGGTTTCCCCCACGGTGACGCTATCGCCGCCTTCCAGCCAGCGGTCTGGCGTGAATGGGCGTGACGGGGCAAAGCCCATCATCTGGGCCTGCTGGGGCAGCATATCAATCCAGAATTGATCGTCCCGGTGCGGACCTTCAATGGGCAGAGATAGCCGTTCTGCCAGGTCTGCCACGGCACCGATATGGTCCAGGTGCGCGTGGGTGACGAGGATTTTCTCCGGCGTGCCGCCTATTTGCTCGAGGGCGGCGAGGATGTTTTCCAGGTCGCCGCCTGGGTCCACGATAGCGACCTTGTTGGTCGCTTCGCATTTCAGAACGGAACAGTTTTGCTGGAACGGTGTGACCGGCACGATGGCGTACTTCATGGCTGTCTATTCGGTGGAGAATGTGCCCGCAGTATAGCGTTAATACGGGGCGGAATTCATTCCTTCTCGGCCGGGTGAGAAAACGTAAATAGTGGCAAATTCAGACACAGTCAAGGTTTGCTGTTGGCCACTTGGTGTTATGTTAAGAATCGGCATAACTCACTAGGGAAGGGAATCATGGATATGGAGCAAGTCCAGCCGTATCTGGACAAGGGAATTGAGCTAAGCATGACCTACTTGCCCAGGGTGGTACTGGCGGTAGTGACATTGATTGTGGGCTTCTGGATCATCAAGCGGGTGATTAAGGGTATGAACGGCCTGCTGAGCTTGAAGGCCGTGGACGATACCTTGCAGAAGTTCATGACCAGTCTCGTTGATGTGGTGCTTAAAATTCTGTTGCTGGTGGCCGTGGCAGGTATGGTTGGCGTGCAAACGACCTCCTTTATCGCCATGCTCGGTGCCATTGGGTTGGCCGTGGGGCTGGCGCTACAAGGAAGCCTTGGCAACTTTGCCGGAGGTGTACTAATCCTGCTCTTCAAACCGTACCGGATAGGAGACATTATCGAAGCACAGGGGTATACCGGAAAGGTATGGGATATTCAGATTTTCAATACCATTCTGCGGACCTACGATAATCAGCGCATCGTGATTCCCAATGGACTGATGTCCAATGGCTGCATCAAGAATATCTTTGTTGAGCCGCAGCGGCGTGTAGATATTGAATTTGGTATTGGCTACGGCGACAGTATTGAGGAGGCCCGGGCAGCGATTCAGTCTGTTATTGATAACGATGATCGTATTCTTGATGGCGGCAGTTTCGTTCCCAATATTTTTGTTTCCGCCCATGCTGATAGTAGCATTAATATGCTGACTCGGGTGTGGGTGAATTCGGAAGACTACTGGCAGGTATATTTTAGCTTGTTCGAGCAGGTGAAATACGCCTTCGATAAAGCCGGTGTCACTATTCCGTTCCCGCAGCGGGATGTGCATTTATTTCAGCAGAGCTGAGGCGAAAGTTAAACGTTGAAACGCGGGGTGAGTTGATGCCCCCCCCCCAAAAAAAGCAAGGGCCGCGATCAGTCATGATCGCGGCCCTTGTTTTTGGCGTGGAAGAGTTGTGGTCGCGTTTCAGCGTTAGGCTCTTTTTTCCAGCACCACGGGCAATCCATCTTTTGGCATGATCAGCGGTACTTGCTGGGTGGGCAGTTCGTAGCCGGGTTTGACGCTAACGCGGTAACGTTTTAGAAACTGGAACAGAAAAGTCTTGGTTTGTAATTCAGCGAAATTCAGACCTAAGCATTTGTGATGGCCGCCGCCGAAGGGGACCCACTGGTAAAAGTGCTTCTTGTGCTCGGCGCGTTCGTCGCTGAAGCGTTCCGGGTCGAAGGTGGTCGGGTTGCTCCAGTAGTCTTCCATATAGTGTGTGTAGAGCGTGGATATACTAACCAAGGTATTCTTTGGCAGGGTATAGCCCTGATACTCAATCTCTTTGACCGTGCGCCGGGGAAAGGTGGTGAGCGCGGGTCGCATGCGCAGGGTTTCGCGAAAGACCCAGTCGGTTTTTTCCATTTTCGCCAAGTCGTCATAGTCTAGCGTTTCTTTATTCAGCCCCTCTATTTCTTTTACCAGTATATCTTGCCAGTTTGGGTGTTTGGCTAGCATGTAGACGATGGAGCACAGGGTGCTGGTGGTGGTGTCGTGGGCGGCGAACAACAGGAAGATCATGTGGTTCATCACGTCTTTATCCGAGAGGCCCCCTTCTTCGTCTGCGGCCTTGCAAAGCTCGCTGAAGAAATCGGGTGTGTTACTGGCCCGTTTTTGTGGAATCAGCCCGGTGACAAACTTTTCCAAATGGCGACGCCCTTTCATGCCACGGTGCCAGAGCAGACCCGGGATGGGCAGGCGAACGACGGCCAAAGAGGCGTCGGTGGCGTCGATAAAAGACTGGTTCACCTTGTTGGACTCCGGCCCCATTTCCAGGCCGAAAAAGATTTGTGCGCCCACGTCCAGTAACAAAGATTTGATATGGTCTTGGAATCTCAATTCTTTGCCTGTGGGCCAGTGGCTGATCTCACTGCCAATGTGACTATTCATGCGGCCTAGATAACTGGCCAAGGCGGGTTTTTTAAATGCTTGCTGCATGATGCGGCGGTGAAATTTATGGTCGGCAAAATCACGCAACATCAAGCCGTCGGTGAACAGCTTTTCCAGGATCGGGTTCCAGGCGGCCCGGCTGGAAAAGGCATGCTCCGGATCCTTGAGAACAAATTCGTTGGCCTCGGGGCCGAGCAGCGTCACCCCGTGCTGGAATAACACCGAGCCTTTGAAAATCAGCCCATGCTTAGCCGCTTGCTGGCTAACCATTTTGTGATAGTCCTTCAGGAACGGCACGGTATGCCCGAGTAACGGCCAGCCGTAGTCACCTGGGATATCCTTGAGCTTGCGTTGTGGCATCCGGGACAGTTGTGCAGCCTCTTGCTGGGCGACTTCCATACGGTTCATGGTGGTTCTCCGATAAACTCTGGGTAAAAATTGAACTTACCTCTGGTGAGTAGCCTAGGACAGGGGCTGTTGGCAACGGTCAAATCATGCTGTGCTGTCCAGCCGCCCAGGTATGACACGTGCTAGCATTGGCGGATTGCGTAAGGAGAGAGAGTATGTCCAAACCTGCGGCTAAATTTGAGCCCTTGGCGCTGGCGGTATTGACCGTGAGTGATACCCGCACCCCGGAAACCGATACCTCCGGAGATCTGCTGGTAGCGCGGTTGAAAGAAGCGGGGCATGCCTTGCAGGCGCGTCAGATAGTGAAGGACGATATCTATCAGCTACGCAAGGTGGTCTCTGATTGGATTGCCGACGATCGGATACAAGGGATTGTCACTACCGGTGGCACCGGGTTTTCAGGGCGGGACTCCACTCCAGAGGCGCTGGCCCCTCTGTTCGACAAGACCATTGAAGGGTTTGGTGAACAGTTCCGGCAGGTGAGTGTGGCGGATATTGGTTCTTCCACCATTCAGAGTCGTTGCCTGGCCGGGCTGGCCAACCGCACGGTGATTTTCTGCCTGCCAGGGTCCAATAATGCCTGCGCTACCGGCTGGGATCGCCTCATTGTCGAGCAGCTGGATGCCCGCCATCGGCCCTGTAATTTTGTTGCCCAAGTGCGCCGATGAAATGAACGCTGTCGCGGTGAGTTGAAAGGAAGAGAAAATGCACGTAGCCAAGCAACCCTTAATGCCAGTGACAGAAGCGCTGGAGCGGTTACTGGACTCGGCGCGCCCGTTTCGAACAGTCACCGAGATGCCGCTGGCCGATTGTCAGGGGCAGTATTTGGCCGAGCCTGTTACCTCACGGGTAGATGTGCCGGCGTTTGATAATGCGGCCGTAGATGGTGTGGCGCTGCGCTATGCGGACCTGGGCGAGCCGGGGCTAACGCGGCCCATGTCACTGCGGGTGGCGGCGGGTGATGCGCCTGCCACGATGGTATCGGGTCAGGTGGCGCGGATCTTTACTGGTGCGCCAGTGCCTGCCGGCGCGGATACGGTGTTGATGCAGGAAGACTGCGAAATTGCTGAACACCGGGTGCGTTTGCCGGGCAAAGAGACGGTGACTGCCGGGCAAAATATCCGCCCGGCGGGGCAGGATGCTCGGCACGGCGAAGTGGTGCTGGAGCGGGGTGAGAGGCTGACCCCCCAGGCGGTGGGACTGATTGCTTCCGTTGGGATCGCGACGGTAAAAGTGACTACTCCCCGGGTGTTGATTCTCACCAGCGGTGATGAAATTCAGTCGCCGGAAGAGTCCCCGCTACCGGGGAAAATTTTCGACAGTAACGGCCCTCAGCTGACGCAATTGTTACAGCAAAGCGGCTTTGTGAATGTGCGGCGGGAACACCTGCCCGATGATCCGATGATTATCCGTCGCACTCTTAACCGTGTGCTCACTGATGCTGCGCAACGTCCGGATGTGATTATTTCCACCGGCGGGGTCTCTGTGGGGGAAGAGGATCATTTGCGCGCCATTCTGTCCGAAACAGGCGAGCT
This sequence comes from Alcanivorax sp., assembly GCF_040119285.1. Classification (GTDB taxonomy): domain Bacteria; phylum Pseudomonadota; class Gammaproteobacteria; order Pseudomonadales; family Alcanivoracaceae; genus Alcanivorax. The sequence goes on along the minus strand of NZ_JBEDTY010000039.1, from coordinate 116,393 downwards.
GGATTTTTGGCGCCTTGCCATCAAACCTGGCAAACCTTTCACCTACGGCAACCTGGATGGCATCCCTTTCTTTGGTCTGCCGGGGAACCCATCTGCAGTACTGGTGTGTTATCTGATGCTGGTGCTGCCAACGTTGCGACGTTGTTGTGGTGTGGATGCGGTGTTGCCAACAGCAATGCCCTTGCCGGCGGGTTTCACCATTAAAAAACCGGCCAAGCGGCAAGAGTATCTGCGCGTGCGTTGTGTGTACAAGAGCGGGAATCTGGTATTGGAGAAACACCCCAATCAGAGTTCGGGAATGCTGAGTTCAGCGGTGTGGGCCGATGGATTGGCGGTGGTGCCGGTGGGGAGCGCGATTTCTGAAGGCGAAAGGCTTTCTTTCTTTTCATTTCCGGTTTTACTTGGGTGATTGAATGGTGAGAGTCTATTTCTGGCGCTTCTTCTTTATCGGTGCGGGCTTGCTGGTGTGTGTCGGTGGCGGGAAGTATCTGGCTGAAGGTGTTGTCTATCTAGTCAGCCAGCTCACATTGCTTTCTATCTTCGACTACCCGGTTCTTTTTCTATTACTGGATATTGGGATATCGACTGTTTTTTACGGCTTGGGGGAATGATTGTTGGATATGCGAATGTTGTTACGGCGAGAATAGATGGGGCGTGGCTTGCCTGCGGCTATGGAGGAGCCACCGGGTGCCTGCATTATTTCGAGGAGTTGGGCTGGCCGCTCTGGTATGAGATAGCGGTGGTAGTGATGATCCTTGCGGGAGTGATGGTGGGTGTCGAGATTGGCCGAAGGCTGTATCTCAATTCACATCCCGATTTTTTTAACAGCTAATTATGGCTGATATTCTGATGTTGGGGCCGGCATATTTTGATGGCATGGGGCGTTACGTCCACGCCGTCTAATCTTTGCTTGTATACTGGCCGGCAAATTGATGGAGCAAGTGAATGACCCTGGAATCCACCCTGCTGGCGCGAGCCGCCTCGAAATGTGAATTGTGTGGCGCTGGTGATGCCTTGGCAGTGTATGCGGTGCCGCCGGAATCGGATGGCACTGCCGAGCAAAGCGTGCTGCTGTGCGAACGCTGTCAGACCCAGTTGGACAATCCGGGTAATGAAGACGTAAACCATTGGCGCTGCCTTAACGACAGCATGTGGAGCCAGGAGCCTGCGGTGCAGGTATTGGCGTGGCGCATGCTGACGCGCCTGCAGTCGGAAGGTTGGCCGCAGGATCTGCTGGATATGCTTTATCTGGATGATGAGACCCTGGCTTGGGCTCAGGCGACGGGGGAAGGCCAGAGTGAAGATGCACAGGAGTTGCATCGCGACAGTAACGGCGCGGTGCTGGAAGCGGGCGACTCGGTTACGCTGATTAAAGACCTGAACGTGAAAGGCGCCAATTTCACTGCCAAACGCGGCACCCCAGTGCGCAATATTTCTTTGGTGCAGGATAACCCTGAGCACATTGAAGGTCGGGTCGAAGGCCAGCGGATCGTTATTCTCACTCAATTTGTGAAGAAAAACTGATGCCACATAGCCTGATTCTCGGCGGTATCCGCTCCGGTAAAAGTTCGCTGGCAGAAAAACGTGTCTCGGAACAAAACGCTCCAGTGGTATATGTGGCTACCGCCACAGCGGACGATGGGGAAATGAGGGATCGCATTCGCCGCCACCGCATGCGCCGCCCGGCGAAGTGGGGATTGGTGGAAGAACCGATGCACCTGGGCGCCTTGCTGAACCGCCAGGCCACGCTATCACCGCCGCCCTGCGTATTGATTGATTGCATGAGCCTATGGGTGAGTAACCTGCTGCACACGGGGGATGCCGCTTTTGTCCGCGAGCGGGATAGTTTTCTCGGTGCTCTGGGGCAGTACCCAGGCAATGTGGTGGTGGTCAGCAACGAAGTGGGGCTAGGGATTATCGGCATGGATCCACTCACCCGTCGCTTCGCCGATGAGCTGGGCTGGTTGAATCAGTCGTTGGCGAAAAAGTGCGATACGGTGCTGCTGTCGGTGGCCGGGCTCACGCAGACATTGAAAGGGGCGTAGTTCAACGTTCAAAAGGACACCGGCGAAGAAAGGGCGGGTGCGCGGTGCCCGCATCACAAATATACCTCAAGAATCGCGGGCAAACGCTCTTAAAGAGGCAGGGGCTTATCCGCGTTTTAGCGTGGAAGGTTCAACCCGGAATCATCCGTGCCGTATCAAGCATCTCAAGGTGCCGAATTCGCTGGCATCCAACCGCACCCGTGAGCGGCAGGCGTAAGGCACCTGAAAGCCGGCCATGGCTTTGCTGGGTGCCATGCTGAGTACGTGGCTCAGCACCATGCGAATGACGCCGCCGTGGCACACCAATAGCACCCGCTGGCCCTTCAATGTGTTCTGCCACAGCGCCCAGGCTTCACCGATGCGTTGATGAAAATCCTGAATGGTTTCCGCATTGCTCGGTGGGTGGCTTTCTGCATCGCGCCAGAAGTTGGCTTGGTGATCGCCGTATTCCTGCGCCACCTGTTCGCGGGTTTTTCCTTCCCAGTCGCCGAAGCTGATTTCTTTAAAATCATGCGCTACGGTCATCGGCAAATTCTTTTCCCTGGCCAACTCGGCGGCAAATTCCCGGCAACGTAACAGGGGCGAGCTGAGGATGTGGTCCCACTGATCGTCGCTGGTAATGGCGTCGCGCATTTGCTGCCAGCCCTGCTCGCTCAGCGGATCATCTTTGTGGCCCCGGTACATTTGCCCGCCGGCCGGCTCACCATGACGAATCAGGTCAAAAATAGTGGTGCTCATCGGTATCCATTTCCGTTCTTGTAGGTTGGCTTCGGCGTTACTGTAATCCGGCAAAATTAGTTTTCGTTGCTGACATTGGCGTCGGCAAAGGTCGCCATATGATTGTGTAGCGCGCAGGCATTGCGTAATAACGGTACTGCTACAGCCGCGCCACTGCCTTCGCCCAAGCGCAGGGAAAGATCCAACAGCGGGGTGGCGTCCAGGGCGTGCAGCAGCCGTTGGTGGCCGGGCTCGCGTGACTGGTGAGCGAACAGTAACCAGGGGCGTAATTGTGGTCGAAGTTGGCAGGCGGCAAGGGCTGCTGTGGAGACAATAAAACCGTCCACTAATACCGGGATGCCGCGTACCGCGCAGCCGATAAAGGCGCCAGCCAGAGCGACGATTTCAAAGCCCCCCAAAGAGGCCAGCACGGCCAACGGTTCGGGCCGGGTGCCGTGACGGGCTAGGGCCTGGGCAATCACTTGGGCTTTGTGGGCAACGCCTTCTGGTGTCAGCCCGGTGCCAGGGCCGGTGAGTGCGGTGGCGTCTTCGCCTAATAGTGCGCAGGCCAGGGCGGTGGCGCTGGTGGTGTTGCCAATGCCCATCTCCCCGCCAATAAACACGTCGGCTTGGCGGTCGGCGGCCCGTTGCGCAGCGCGATCTCCGGCGGCGAGTGCGGCCTGCAATTGGGCGTCGGTCATGGCGGGTTGGCGGGCCAGGTTTCCGGTGCCCGGGGCGATGTGTTCATCAATCACGCCGTCGTCAATGGGCAGCGGGCTGACGGTGCCCAGGTTGATTACTTCCAGAGCGGCGCCTAGTTGTTTTGCCATGACACTGATGGCAGCTCCGCCAGCAACAAAATTGGCAATCATCTGCCCGGTGACGGCTTGGGGAAAGGCGGAGATGCCTTCCTCGCAGACGCCATGGTCGGCGGCGAAAACGGCAATACAAACCTGCTCAATGCGTGGCAGGTTTGTCGCTTGCAGGCCCGCCAGGGTGACCGCCAGAGATTCAAGTTCGCCTAGTGAGCCGGCGGGTTTGGTGAGCTGGGCCTGGCGGTGCAGGGCGGCTTGCCGATGGGGTTCGCTGGGGGCGGCAATCGGCTGTTGCCAAGGCAAAGGCGTACTCACGGGTGTCTCCGGTTGGGGCGGCGCAGGGCCGGAAAGCGGCAAATCCTCTGCCCCGCAACCGGGAGTGTCAAGTACACTGCCCGCCATCGATACCGGACAATGACGTCAAAATCATGCTTTCTGTTTCCCTGATAAGTGCTGCTGTGGCAGCGATCGTGCTGGATTTTCTGCTGGGGGAGCCGCGTCGCTGGCATCCGCTGGTGGGGTTTGGTCGGCTGGCCGGGTGGTTAGAGCAGCGTTGGAATGCGGCTGCGCGGGGTAGTGTGTTCAAGGGGGCCGGAGCGGTGCTGGTCTTGGTGCTACCGGTGGTGCTGTTGGCTGTGCTGATGTTGTCGACCCTGCCAGGGTGGGCCTGCTGGCTGTTGCAGGTGGTGGGCTTGTGGCTGGTGATGGGCGCGCGCAGTTTGGCCGACCATGGCCGTGCGGTGGCCGCACCGTTACGGGCGCAGAATGTGACTGAGGCCAGAGAACAGGTAGCGAGAATTGTTAGCCGTGACACACAGGCACTGGATGCCAACGGGGTGGCACGGGCCGCCACCGAATCCGTATTGGAAAATGGGGCCGATGCGGTGTTTGCCAGCCTGTTCTGGTTTGTGGTGGCGGGGCTGCCCGGTGCGATATTACATCGGTTGGTGAATACGCTGGATGCCATGTGGGGGTATCGCACCGCTCGTTTTGAGCGCTTCGGCAAGGCTGCCGCGCGGCTGGATGACGGCCTTGCCTGGTTGCCTTCGAGACTGACCGCGCTGAGTTATGCGCTGGTGGGCGGGTTGCACGGCCGCTTCTGGACCGCGCTGCGCTGCTGGCGGCAGCAAGCCAAGGGCTGCGATAGCCCCAATGCGGGGCCGGTGATGGCCGCCGGCGCAGGTGCGCTGGGGGTGCAAGTGGGTGGCGGCGCTCCGTACCACGGTGGCTGGAAAGATAAGCCGTTGTTAGGAGAGGGCCGGCCCGCGGATGCGGACAGCATCGACGCGGCCATTGTACTGGTGTGGCGTAGCGTGTTGTTGTGGTTACTGCTCTTTATAGCGGGAGCGTTGGTGTGAGCGTGGCAAAGCTGGACCATGGTGGCGGGGTGCATAACGCGGCGAGACGTTGGGGGATTCCCCCGCACCACTGGCTGGACTTGTCCACGGGGATTAGCCCTTGGTCCTGGCCTGTACCGGCGGTGCCGGAGCATGTTTGGCGGCGGTTGCCGGAAGATGACGATGGCCTGGTGGATATTTGTCGTGAGGTGCTGGCGCTACCCAGCAATGCCGATTGCCTGCCGGTGCCGGGAAGCCAGGCGGCATTGCAAACCTTGCCTTTATTGCGGCCCCGTTGCCGTGTGGGTGTGCCTGCGGTGGGGTATGCGGAACATGCGCAGGCTTGGGCGCGAGCAGGCCATGAGGTCATACCGCTGGCCTACGACCGCATTGAGGCCACCTTGGCGACGCTCGATGTGCTGGTGTGTATTAATCCCAATAACCCCACAGGGAAGCTCACGGACAGTGAAACGCTGTTGGGCTGGCATCGGCAGTTGCTGAAGCGAGGTGGCTGGCTGGTGGTGGATGAAGCGTTTTTGGACGCGACTGAGGGGCAGTCTTTGGCGCCGCTGAGTGATCGAGCTGGATTGATTGTGCTGCGTTCGCTGGGCAAGTTTTATGGTTTGGCCGGTTTGCGTGCGGGGCTCGTCACGGCGACGCCGGATTTGTGTTCTCAAATGGCTCAGCGGTTAGGGCCCTGGGCGGTGAATCACCCGGCCCGTTTTGTGATGGCTAAGGCGCTAACCGATGCTGATTGGAAACAGCGTCAATATCAGCGGATTACAACGGCGCACCAACGGCTGCTGACGGTGCTGAGTGACGCAGGCCTGCAAGCAGAAGGCGATTGTGGATTATTTGCCTGGTGCAAGACCGATAAGGCCAACGCCCTCGCCGAGGCGCTGGCCCGGCAGGGCGTGTTGGTTCGGCTTTTCCCCGATGTGCCCGCATTGCGTTTTGGTTTGCCTGGGCACGATCGGGGATGGGCGCAATTGGCCGCGGCGCTTTAATGATGACCGCGCAGCCCCGTTTTGCTAGACCATAAGGTTTCTTTCCAGACAATTCCCAGGTTCCAGCGATGCTCTTTTTCGGGCAGGGACTCGTCCTGAACGGCTTCCGCGCGGAGGGCGATATTTTTCCGCCATTGCCACCGCCAGAGGGCGGTGAGGCGCTGCGGATCATGCTCAAGAGGATTGGCTAACCCGCTGTCCTGCGCTAATTGTGGCGCTGCGGCACCGGTGAGCTTGTTGTCGGTGTTCAGTTGTTCTGCACGCAGCCCAAAGGTATGCGCTCGCCAAGTGATGGAAGGCTGTAGCCAGCCGCCTTGCTGGGTGGCGGTGAAGTTTGCTTCACGGCCGATGCCGTCATGCACGACGCCATCGGGTTTTGCCTGCATCCACTCACCGTCTAGGGCTAATGCCCAATCCGGATTGAGTTTATATCCCAGCTTGAAGTGAGCGCCGGTGATTTCGGTTTCGCCGGTGTAGCGTGTGTCCGGAAAGAGGGTGGCGATTTCGCCTGGAGGTGCTACCGGTACATGTTGATGGCCGCCTCCGTAGCGATGGTCGCTACGTGACTCCGCTTCTGCGCTGTAGAACCACCCGCCCAGCGTTAGCGCCAACCGTTCGCCTTGCCACTGGTATTGGCCAAATACATCCCAGGCGCCGCCATTCTCTGTGTCGGTAGCGGGGAAGGCTTTGCCTTTCCAGACCTCAGCGCCAAGGGAAAAGCCTGCCATTTGATGCCACCAGAAGCGTAAGCCATCATCATGGAAATCGCGCCCGAACAGCACATCCAGCGCTAGCGGACTTTCGCTGGCGAGCCGGTCTACGGAATGCTGAGCCAGCCCAGGGGAGAATTGGGCAGACATCCTGCCCGCCTCCACCAGCCAGGGTCCGGTATCGTCACAACAGACCCAGCCGACATACGCATGCTCTAGCTCGGCACCGCCGTGATCATCATCACCGCCGGCGTGGTGGTTGAATTTGATGACCCCGTAGAAATTCTCATCAATACGGTGAGCGACACCCAGGTTCAGTTCATCAATCTGAGCGCCTTTTTCCGCCGGCCAGGCTTCGCCTCCCATCATGGTGCCAGGGATTTGCCAGTAATCGTAATCGCCAACCAGGTTAGCGGACCGCCATGTGGCGGCGAGACTGGCATCTACGGTAGTGGGGTTATTTTGGCTGGGCACACTGTGTGCCAGGCTCAGGGAGCTGGCAGCCATCAGTGGCACTAAAAAGCGGAATGTCATGGGGCGGTGTCCTGCGGGCTGCTCTCGGTCCAGGGGTTGGAAAAACGCGGGTTATTAATGAATTCGTCGTCGGTGAGCGATTCCAGGAAAGCCACCACATCGGCTATTTCTGAATCGGAAATGGAGAAAGAAACGATGAAGCCATCTTTGTATGGGCTCATGCGCCCGTCGCCTGTATCAGGGCCGCTGGTAATGTTGCGCCCACCTGCCGCGTAGTTGCGTATCACCTGTTCCAGCGTTTCCACGGAACCGTCGTGGTTATAGGGGGCGCTGAGGGCTACGTTTCTTAACGAGGGAGCCCTGAACTGACCCATGTGATGGGCTTTGCCGGTCAGTTCGTAGCGGCCGGTATTGGGTTCGGGGTAGCCTCCAAGGCCATCGATGTTGTACAGACCATTGTTGTGGAATTGTGCTTCGATATAGCGGGTGGTGCGGTCAACGGTGGCATCGCTGAAGTTGTAGGTTCCGTGACAATGAAAACATTCCAGCTTTTCACTGTTGAACAGGGCGGAACCTCGCTTGGCGGCGGCGGACAGCTCATCGCGATCAAACGGGCTATTGAACGACGCCAAACCGCGTACAAAGGAGGCCAGGGATTTGATGATGTTGTTGTAGCCATTGTCGCCAAATAACGGTTCATCCTGTTCAGGAAAGGCCGCTGCAAACAACGGCGCATAGACAGGGTCGGATTGCAGATCCATGAGAATCTGCTCCGAGTTAGCGCCATTGATGCCATGTTCGATAGGGTCATCACCAAACAGGGGCAGCATGATTTGCTGTTCAATGGTGCTGAGCACCGGGTTGCCCCAGGTGAGGGTGTTGTACCAGGCCACATTCACCAAAGCCTGGCTGTTGCGCGGGTGAAGTGTGCCGGTGGCGCCAGCGGGGCGGGCAACGCCATCACTAAAGGCCTTCTCCTGGTGGTGGCAACTGGCGCAGCTGATGGTGCCATTGACGGAGAGACGGTTGTCATAAAATAGATGCCGGCCGAGTTGAAATTTTTCTTCCGTCATCGGGTTGTCCGCCGGTTCGCGGGGCAGGGGAATGCCTTCGGGAAGTTGCCAGTCATAGGCGGAGTAGGACGCGCCCTGGTCATCTATCCGGGTTTCGCTTTGTTCTGGGCAGCCGCTCAGTAGCAGCGTGCCGAGCACAAGAAAAAGACCGGGCAACGGCCCGGCCATAGAGAGCAATGTTTTTTTCATTATTTGGCTACGAGGGAAAAGACACTCTGTTCGACCGCTGCTGTGTCACCCCAGGGCAAGCCCAAGCGCTTGAAAACTTCAGGGCATTCCGGGTCGCCGGGAAATGACATACAGCCACTTGCGCCTCCACCATCCAGGGAAAGATTGCTGCCGCTCACCAGTGCGGCATAGTCCAGTTGAATAGCGATGTCTTCTAAGTTTGCGCCTTCCAGGGGTAGCTTAATCGTTGTGCGGTTTGGATTGTCGCAGGGGGCCGGGTTTTCACCGTTGGCCGTATCGGCGCTGCAACCAGTGCTGCCAATATGCAGGTTCCAGCGGCTGTTGCTCCATGTTCCGTTGCCGGGGCGAGTGATGCCCCCTACCGGCTCAACATCCAGACCGGTAAATTTGTAACCCACCTGCCAGCTCCAGGCCATGCCGCTGGCTTTCCCTGGGTTGCGCAACGGTTCTTGCGCCAGTGACTGATCCAAATGATTGAGTTCGAACGGTACGCCCAGAGTGAATTGCAGGTCGCTAATGACTAGCTCACTGTCCACATCCACGTTGAGGGTAATGGTGTCGTTGAAATCCGGGTTGGCTTCGCCGGCACAGTGATCCAGTTTGTCGCGGAAATCGAGCAGGGCCACGTCGGCGTTTTGCGATTCGGCGTCTGCGTCCAGTGCTACGGGAATAACCTGGCCTTCATCGGTGACCAACGCGAGATCGTGAACGAAGAAGCGGAAATCGACCAGGCTGGCGGAGGTGCCTGCGGTACCGAGGGACAGCAAGGTTGCATCGCAGCTGATGTCGGCAGCCCCTGCCACGGCCTTTACCGGAACTTCGATGGTGCGAACGGCGCTGGATCTGCTGCTCTCCCCAGTATTGCTGTCGGATGAACTTGAGCCTCCGCAACCCGCCACAATGGCGGCCAAGGATGCGGTGGCCAGAGTCAGAATTCGCATGGTAATCCCCGATTTTTTTGAACAAAGTACGCCGCAAGGTCTGCGCTGTAGGGGGGGGATTATCTTTAGATCGCCGGCTGGCTGGAATGTGGCATATCGCCACAGACTTGAGCGTCAGTGCTGGTTGGCTCAACGAGAGGAGTGCTCAACTTGCCTTGAGTAAAATTCATAAGGAGTTGAATTTATTTGCTAAACCCTGCTGCCATTGGTAATTTCGCGCCACCTTTCGGTGCCCACCCTGAACACAGGGCGGGTTAAACGGGAAGCCGGTGAGAGCCTTGGCTCTAATCCGGCGCTGCCCCCGCAACGGTGATTGAGTAAACGATAGTCGAAATGCCACTGTGCTTTTGCATGGGAAGGCGACTGTCGAGAGGCTAAGCCTCGCTCATTAGCCCGGAGACCGGCCAAAAGGTAAGGAAGCTTCTTAGGGCTTTCAACCAGGCGTTGCGGTGGGCGATGGCGGGGTGTGTTGGCGCGATTGCGCCTGTCTCCCTGTGCTTGTTCTGCTGCGGCTAAATTCAGGCCGTGCGGGTGGGCACGGCAGAGGGGGATCTCTCGATGGTATTTCGTCCCGTTGCAGCGTGCGCTGCGATGTCTTTGTGTGCGTGGCCTTTGCTAGCCTACGCGGAATCTTCACCGCTTGATGCTGCTGCTCTGCGCGTTTCCATGCTCGATCCTGTGGTCGTCACGCCTACGCTGGCCAGCCGCACCACTGAGGCGTCATTGGCCTCGGTAACGGTGCTCGATGAGAAGCAATTACGCGAGCGTCAGCCCCAGGATATTACCGAGATGCTAAGAGGCCAGCCCGGCGTGGATATCACCGGTAATGGTGCCTTCGGTAAGGCCACCAGTGTTTATTTGCGGGGTACGGGCAGTAGCTCAACGTTGTTAATGGTTGATGGTGTGCGCTTGCGTTCGGCAACCGGCGGCAGTCCGTCTTGGCAGTTCCTGCCTCCCACCTTGATTGATCGTATTGAAATCGTGCGTGGCCCCCGTGGCAGTTTGTATGGCGCGGATGCGGTGGGCGGTGTGGTGCAGGTTTTTACCCCGGGCGCCCGTGATCTGAACAATGAACAAACCGGCTGGATGGAATTAGGCGCGGGTTCGTTTAATAGCCGCCGGGTGGCGGCGGGCGCGCAGGGGGAACAGGACGGTACGCGCTATAACCTGGCGGTGGACCGCTTTGATACCGATGGCACAGAAATTCGTGAAGGCAGTGATGATCGTGGCTACGACAACACATCGGCGGTGGCTCGGGTAACGCATCGCTTTGATAACGATGCGGAAATTGGCGTGTTCGGTTTTCGGGCAGCCGGCAGCACCGAGTTTGAAGGCAGCACACCTTCGCAGGAAAAAGTGACCGACTACGCCATACAGACTGCGGGTGTGAAAGGGCAGTTGTGGGTGACGGAAGGTTGGTTGAGCAAACTTGTTCTTAGCGACTCCCGTGACGAGAACGAGAACTTCACCGACGGCAACCGAGACAGCATTTTTAACACCCGTAGCCGTGCAGCTAACTGGCAGAATGTGTTTGCCTTGGGGGATCACCAGTTAGTGGTGGGTGCCGATTACCTGCAGGACCTAGTGGATAGCTCCACGCTGTATTTGGAAGACGAGCGTGACAATAGCGCCGGTTTTGCCCAGCTGTTGTTAAATTTTGGTGCCTTCGATGTGCAGGCCAGTGGCCGCTACGACGACAACGAAGCCTATGGCAATGAAGCCACTGGCGGACTGGCGTTGGGCTACAAGCTCGATAACCATCACCGGTTACGGGCCAGCTATGGCACCGCTTTCCGTGCGCCGACCTTTAATGATTTGTACTTCCCCGGCTTTGGTAATGATCAGCTGGATCCGGAAAGCTCCGCCAGCACCGAGCTCGGGGTGAGGGGCCAGTATCAGCGTTGGTACTGGGATATTGCCGCCTACCAGACCGATGTGGATGACCTGATTGCCTATGCCTTGCAGGGTGGGCGTTATGCGCCGTTCAATGTGAACCGGGCGCGTATTCGGGGTGTCGAACTGGCTACCGGTGTTGAGATAAACCAGTGGCGCGCTGGTGCGGCCTTTACGGCTCAGGATCCAGAAGATCGGGATACGGGGTTGGTGCTTCAGCGTCAGTCAAAGCGTAGCTTCCGTTTTGATCTGGACCGAGCCATGGGGAACGTTTCCCTAGGAGGCAGTGTGGTTTTGCAAGGGCACCGTTATAACGATGCGCAAAACGACGTGCGGCTGTCTGGGTTCGGTTTGCTGGATCTGCGGGCGGGCTGGAATTTCGCGCCGCACTGGTCCACACGCCTGGCGGTGAAAAACGTGCTCGACAAGGAGTACGCCACGGCGCAGAACTTTGCTGGTTGGAACTATATGAATGCAGGGCGTTCGGTAATGTTGAGCCTGCGCTACGATAGGTAGAGCAAGGATGGCGCTGCGAGATGAGATGGAGTGAGTGAATGCGCGTTTTACGCTGGGGGTTATTGCTGACGTTGTTGGCCATGTTTGATACGGCCATGGCGGCGGTGTGTGTCACCGACGATATCCAGCGTGAGGTGTGTTTGGAAAAACCGGCCAGCCGCATTATTGCCCTCTCTCCCGGCGCCACCGAATTGCTGTTTGCGGCAGGGGCCGGTGGGCAGATGGTCGGCGCGGTGAGCTTCAGTGATTACCCGCCTGCGGCGAAAAAATTACCGCGGGTGGGCAGTTATAAACGTCTGGATTTAGAGGCCGTTTTGTCGCTAAAACCGGACCTGATTGTCGCGTGGCATAGTGGCAACCCGTTACCTCAGGTGGAACGCCTGCAAGCCTTGGGGCTGCCGGTGTATTACAGCGAGCCGCGCCGGTTTGAGGATGTGAGCACTTCGCTGAAGCGTTTTGCCAGGTTGGCCGGCACGGAACAGGTCGGGCTGGGTGCGGCGGAGGCTTTTCGATCGGGCATCGATGCCCTGCGTGAACGTTATGCCGATGCAGCGAAAGTCAGTGTGTTTTATCAGGTATGGAAAGAGCCGCTAATGACGGTAAATGGCAAGCACCTGATCAGTGAAGCGATTCAGCTGTGTGGTGGGGAAAATGTCTTCGCTGACCTTCCCACGCTGACTCCGCGAATCAGTAAGGAGTCCGTGTTGGAGAAAAACCCACAGGCCATTGTTGCGGGGGGCATGGGAGAAGATGATCCGGGTTGGCTGGCGCCCTGGCGGCAGTTTGCCAGCTTGCGGGCGGTAAAAAACGATAATTTGTTTTTTGTTGCGCCGTCCACATTACAGCGGCCTACCCCGCAAATGCTGATCGGTGCCCGCGCCCTGTGCCGGCATTTGGAAAGTGCCCGTGCCCGCCATTAAGTCGCCGGCGCTTGCTGCCTTATTGGCGCTGACGGCCCTGGGGCTGTTGGCGTTATTACTGTCGGTGGCGGTGGGCAGTGTATCGATTTCACTGCAGGATCTGTGGGCTGTGGCGAGCGGTGGCGGTAGTGACCTGCATCGGGAACTGATTATGTCGTTGCGCGCGCCCCGTGCGCTGGCGGCGTTCTCCACGGGGGGACTGCTAGCCCTGGCCGGGGCGCTGATGCAGGTGTTGTTGCGTAATCCGCTGGCGGACCCCTATGTGCTGGGTATTTCCGGGGGGGCGGCGGTGGGCGCGCTGGGTGCCATGTTGATTGGTGGCGGCTTGGCGTTAGTGTCCGGCTCGGCGTTTGCCGGTGCTTTGCTATCTACCTTGTTGGTGTTTGGTTTGGCGCAAGGCGGGGGCGGCTGGACCCCGACCAGACTGTTGCTGACGGGCGTTGTGGTGGCCGCCGGTTGGGGCGCGGTAATTACCTTTATGTTGACCATGAGCCCTGCGGATCGGTTGCCGGGCATGCTGTATTGGTTAATGGGAGACTTGAGCTACGCCCGCGCTCCTTACGCAGCCTGGTTAGTGATGATTCTCGCGGTGCTGCTGACCCTGCCACTGGGGCGTAGCCTGAATGTGTTGGCGAGGGGGCCGTTACAGGCCGCGGCCTTGGGTATTGCAGTGAAGCCGTTGGAGTGGCTGGTGTATGTCTTGGCCAGTCTGTTGACGGCGGTGGCGGTGACCACGGCCGGGAGTGTGGGGTTTGTCGGCCTGATTGTGCCGCATATGCTGCGGCTACAGTTGGGTAATGATCAGCGCATTATCTTGCCCGCCAGTGTTTTGGCGGGGGGGACCTTGCTGACCGTGGCCGATACCCTGGCGCGCACGGTGATGGCTCCTGAGCAGCTGCCTGTGGGGGTGATTACGGCCCTATTGGGGGTGCCCACCTTCCTGTTCTTGTTGCATCGCAATCGCTGATTAATTGGGGACGGCATCGCCCGGAACCTGTGTCACCGAAACGGAGAGCGCCATGGCGGTGCTGGACATTGAACATCTAGTTATCGACATCCCCGGTCGCGGGGATGGTGATCCGCTTAGTCTGCAGGTGGAATCCGGCCAGCGTTGGGGGGTATTGGGGCCGAACGGGGCGGGTAAAACGACACTGCTGCATACCCTGGCCGGGTTGCGCGCCCCCCGACGCGGCCGGGTGGTACTCAATGGCACACCGTTAACTCATCTGTCGCGCCGGGAGGTCGCCCGGCAGCTGGCCGTCGTGTTCCAAGAGCGTCAAGACAGCTTTCCCGCCACGGTGATGGAGACGGTATTGATTGGCCGCCACCCTTTTCTGTCTGCCTGGCAGCGGGAGAGCGCCGAGGATATCCACCTGGCCCATGAGGCCTTGTCGGCGGTGTCGTTGACGTTACTCGAGGATCGGCTGGTGAGCACCTTATCCGGCGGCGAGCGTCAGCGGGTTTCCATTGCCACGGCGCTCACCCAACAGCCGACGATTTGGCTGGCGGATGAACCAACGAATCATCTGGACTTGCATCATCAAGTGGCCGTCATGACGTTGCTCAATCAACAGGCAGATAACGGTGCTGCGGTGTTTATGTGCCTGCACGATCTGAACCTTGCAGCCCGTTGGTGTGATCATTTGCTGCTGCTCTATCCGGACGGTGAGTGCTGTTCTGGCCCGGCGGAAGCGATGCTGGTGCCGGAGGCTCTGGAGCGTCTTTACGACCAGAAACTGGTGGTGGCTCACGTGAACGGTGCGCCGGTCTTTGTGCCGGGTTAGGCCACCTCTGGATAACGCCTTACGAGCGAGGAAAATAAACGAGAATGAGCCACCCGATGACAACCTTATTTAATGCCTCGGTGCCGGCAGCGCTGATTAGCGCGCCGGGGTCCGGGCAGGGGAAATCACTGATTACCGCCGCACTGGCCAGGTTGCACCGCAATGCGGGGCGTCGGGTTCGTGTGTTTAAGTTCGGGCCGGACTATCTGGATCCCATGATTCTTGAGCAGGCCAGCGGTGCGCCGGTCTACCAGCTACAACCGTGGATGACCGGTGAGGAGGAGTGCCGTTGGCGCCTGGCCCAGGCTGCAGAAGAGGCGGATTTGATTCTGGTAGAAGGCGCCATGGGGCTATTTGATGGCACTCCCTCCAGTGCTGATCTGGCGGTGTTGGCAGGTATCCCGGCGTTGCCAGTGATTGATTCCTGGGGCATGGCGCAAACCTTCGGTGCGATCGCTTTGGGGCTGGCCAGTTACCGTGATGACCTGGTGGTGAATGAGGTTATTGCCAACCGGGTGGCTAGCCAGCGTCATGGTGACTTGGTACGTGAAGGGATGCCTGCGGGCATGACCTTGCTGGGCTCGGTGCCACGGCACGCAGCCATGACATTACCCGAACGGCACCTTGGACTGGTGCAAGCGAATGAGTTGGCGGATCTGGATACGCTTTTGGATGAGGCGGCGGCGGTGTTGCAAGACGCGGGCTTGGATCGACTTCCACACGCGGTGAGTTTTTCCGCCGCCGCGCCTGCGCCATTGCCTGCTTTGCTGAAGGGGTGTCGCATTGGTATCGCTCGGGATGCGGCTTTCGCGTTTATTTACCCTGCCAATCTTGATTTGCTTCGTGAGCTGGGAGCCGCGCTGACGTTCTTTTCCCCGTTGCAAGACACGACATTGCCCGAGGTGGACGCGCTATGGCTACCGGGCGGTTACCCGGAACTGCACGGTGAAACGCTGGCTATGAATACGGCCATGGGTGAGGCCATTCGAGATCATCACCATGCGGGCAAACCGATCCTGGCGGAGTGCGGTGGGTTAATGAGTTGTATGGCAACGTTGGTAGACGGTGATGAAAAGCGCCATGCCGGTTTCGGGCTATTGCCGGGTGAAGCGTTTTTGACCAAGAAACGGCACGGGCTGGGAATGCAGGCGCTGGTAACGCCGCGAGGTGAACTTCGCGGGCATACTTTCCACCACGGCAGTTTGTCCACGCCACTGACGCCGGCCATTTTTAGCCGCAAGCAAACAGGTACAGAAGGCGAAGCGGTTTATCAGGACAAGGGCCTGGTGGCGAGTTTCTTTCATGGCTATTTCCCTTCGGCTCCGCAGGTTGTGGCGGATATTTTTAGCGGACAATTCCGCACCGACACACTTTCCCCCTGATCACAATGCCCCTTCTCGAACAGGACACGACCATGCGTGATGATGCGAAAACCCCAGAGCGCCATGCTTACCGCATGGCAAAGAAACAGGAAATCATGCAGCAACGGATTGCTCGCGCGGATAAGGATCAGGGCATTCTTCTGGTGCTCACCGGGCCGGGCAAAGGAAAAAGCAGTTCCGGTTTTGGCATGCTGGCCAGAGCATTGGGCCATGGCATGAAAGTGGGCGTGGTGCAGTTTATTAAAGGGGCGTTCAGTACCGGAGAAGACGCTTTTTTCCGTGATCAGCCGAACGTGGATTACCACGTGATGGGGGAAGGCTACACCTGGGATACCCAGGACCGCGAGCGGGACGTGGCAGCAGCCGGTGCTGCGTGGGAAATTGCCCGTGCCATGCTGCGCGACGACAGCTATCACATGGTGTTGCTCGATGAGCTCAATATTGCTCTTCGCTACGAATACCTGGATTTAGACCGGGTGCTGGACGACCTGCAAAACCGCCCGGCCATGCAGCACGCCATTGTCACCGGTCGCTATGCCCCCAAACAATTAATCGAACTCGCCGATACCGTTACGGAAATGAAAGTGGTGAAGCATGCGTTCAAGGATTTAGGGGTTCGAGCGCAGAAGGGCGTCGAGCTGTGAAGGGCCGTTCAACGTTTAAATGTTCGGAAAAAGTACGGGGCGAGTGGGCCGGCAAGGTCACTGTAGGTGCTGGGTTGCGCTTCAAGTTTGAGATTGTAACGTTCAAGGTAAGGTTTTCCCCGTGGCGACTCTGATGGTGCAAGGCTGCACATCGGATGCGGGAAAGAGCACGGTGGTCGCGGCGTTGTGCCGCTGGTTTGCCCGGCGTGGATATTCGGTGGCGCCGTTTAAACCGCAGAACATGGCACTGAACAGTGCTGTGACCGTGGATGGGGGTGAGATTGGTCGTTCTACCGCATTGCAGGCGTTGGCTTGCGGGGTAGCGCCGCACAGTGACATGAACCCTGTATTACTCAAGCCACAAACGGATATGGGCGCCCAGGTTATTATTCGTGGCAAGGTGTTGGGCAATATGCAGGCACTGGATTATCACGCCTACAAGAACACCGTCAGTGAGGCGGTGCTGGCGGCCTGGCAGGATTTGTCTTCCCGGTTTGATGTGATCATCGCGGAAGGCGCTGGCAGCCCGGCGGAGATTAATCTGCGAGATAACGACATCGCTAACATGGGGTTTGCCGAAAGGGTGGACTGCCCGGTGATTGTGGTGGCGGATATTGATCGCGGCGGTGTCTTTGCGCATCTCACTGGCACCCTGGATTTACTGTCTGAAAGTGAACAAAAACGAACCCTGGGGTTTGTGATTAATCGTTTTCGTGGCGACCTGTCTTTATTGCAGGGTGGGCTGGATTGGTTGGAGGAGCGCACTGGCAAGCCAGTGTTTGGGGTGTTGCCTTATTTGCATGGCCTGACTCTGGATGCGGAAGATGCGGTGGATGAACAGGGCGCGCATGACGTGGGTGCTTTCAATGTGGTGGTGCCTCTGTTGCCGCGTATGAGTAACCACAACGACTTTGACCCTCTGCGATTACATCCGCAGGTGAATTTGCAATTCGTAAAGATGGGAGAGACTTGGCCGTCGGCAGACCTGATCATTCTGCCGGGCAGCAAGGCTACCCGTGCGGATTTGGCTTTCCTGCGCCAGCAGGGCTGGGACAAGCAGATCGAAAAGCACCTGCGTTACGGCGGCAAAGTGCTCGGCATTTGTGGTGGCTTTCAAATGTTGGGAGAGCGCATCGACGACCCGGAGGGGTTAGAAAGTGATGCGGGAAGTAGTGCCGGGCTGGGCTGGTTATCCATGACCACTCGATTGATTTCCGGTAAACAGCTACGAAATGTCGAAGGCCGTTTTGTTGCCGCTGACACCCTGATTCGCGGGTATGAAATCCACAATGGCCTTACTCAGGGCGAAGCATTAAAGCATCCTATGCTGGTTCTGGAGGGTAAGGATGATGGCGCCATGAGCGAGGATGGGCGGGTGATGGGGTGTTATCTGCATGGCCTGTTTGATGTTCCCGACAGTTGCAATGCCATACTCGAATGGGCTGGCTTGAAAAGCCAGCGCAGTGTGGATTATGCGGTCCATCGAGAGCATCAGCTGGATCGCCTGGCCGATATGCTGGAGGAACACTTGGATATGACGCGGTTGAAGCAATGCATGGGGAGCTAGCTCGAATAGCGTGCCTGACTTTTTCTCAGCGCCACCCCGGGCGCCCTGTATTTTTTCAGTAACGTTTCGTTGCCCAAAGATTCGAGCAATACACCGATTAGCGCATCGTGTTTATCGTTACGTTGCCGTCCCACAAGCGTTTAATTTGTTGATCCGCCAGTTCGTTGGCTGCACTGCTCCAGAATGCCATTTGCCCGGGGGCCACGCTGGTAGAAAGGCTGTTAGCGTTTTGCAGGCGCCGAAGGGTCTCTCGGGCCACGGCTATGTCGGTGTTAACGACCTGGATTCCCGCCCCAGCAATGCGACGAATCACCGGTGCCAAAAACGCATAATGCGTACAGCCCAGGACAATATGATCTGCGCCTTTTTCAATCAGTGGGGCCACATACCGGGCCACCAGTGCTTGTGTTTTTTCACTGTCCAAATCGAGCACTTCAATTTGTTCAACCAGCCCGGGGCAGGGCTGGATTTCCACACATACACTTTTCGAGAATAGCCGGCTCAAATTGTTGAAGGACTCGCTTTTTAGGGTCTGACTGGTGGCCAGGACGCCGATAACGCCACTCTTGCTTTGCAGGGCGGCGGGTTTAATGCCTGGTTCCACACCGATGATGGGCAGGGTGTAATCGGCACGCAGTTGCCGAATGGCCGAGACGGTGGCGGTATTGCAGGCCACCACGATCGCTTTCGCGTTATTGTCTATGAGAAACCGGGTAATCGTATCTGCCCGTTGCTGAATGTAATGCTCGGCCTTTTCTCCGTAGGGCGCATGAACAGAGTCCGCCACATAGAGCAGGTTTTCGTGGGGCAGCAGCTCACGAATGCGGCGGGCAATGGACAAGCCGCCGATGCCAGAGTCGAAGACGCCAATGGGGCCGGGGTGGGTCATACGGATAGTTAGGTAGAATCGGAGGGCCAAGGATATACCAACAGGAAGCTATGTAGGAGCAGCGTCGGTTTTTGGGGTGAAGTTGGCAATAATACCGCTACATGTCGTAGCGGTATTATTGCCTGTAATTTGTCATTACCAGCGTAAAGCCGCTTCTTCTTGAAGATAAAGGCCGCTTCTTCCGGAAACCGTGGTGGTTCTTTTATGGCTACTGGCTAGTGAGATGACGAATCAACTCGTCAGTAAACTCCGTGGTACTGGCACGGCCGCCCAGATCCGGGGTGACAACTTCGCCCTGGCCGACCACATGGCGCACGGTGCGGCGCAGTCTTTTTGCCTTGTCGTGCTGTTCCATGTAATCCAGCATCATCGCGCCGGCAAGCATAATGGCGGTAGGGTTGGCCACACCCTTGCCGGCGATGTCAGGCGCGCTGCCGTGTACGGCTTCGAACAGGCCGCCGTGCTCGCCAATGTTGGCACCCGGCGCCACGCCCAGCCCGCCAATGAGGCCGGCGCATAGGTCGGAGAGAATATCGCCAAACAAATTGGTGGTGACCAGCACATCGAAACGGTGCGGGTTCATGGCCAGCTGCATGGCGCAGGCATCCACGATCATTTCTTCATGTTCCAGATTCGGATAGTCCTCGCGTACCTTACGGGCCACATCCAGAAATAGCCCGGAGGTAGACTTCATGATGTTCGCTTTATGCACCACGGTGACTTTTTTGCGGCCCTGTTTGGTGGCCGTTTCATAGGCGAAGCGCAGTAAGCGCTCGGATTCGGTGCGGGTGACGCGGCTGCGCAGTTCGGCAGTTTCGCCATCGTCGCTGACGGTCTGCCCCAAACCAGAATAGATGCCTTCAATATTTTCCCGGATAGTCATAATGTCCACATTGTCATAGCGGGACTTCACCCCGGGAATGGACAGGGCGGGGCGCACATTGGCGAACAGGTCAAAGGTCTTGCGCAGGGTCACATTAACAGAAGTAAAGCCGCCACCCACTGGCGTGGTGATGGGGCCCTTCAGGGCCAAGCGGTTGCGGCGCAGTATAGTAAGGGTTTCTTCTGGCACTAGTTCCAGCCCTTGATCCAGGGCGGTTTGGCCCGCGATGGCGTATTCGAACTTGAGCCCACAATCCAGTGCGTCTAATACCCGTACGGTGGAATCCACGATATCCGGGCCGATGCCATCACCGGGGATAACGGTTACGGTGTTCTCGTTCATACTGCCTCCTGATTGCGGTTAATGATGCTTACGCGGGCGGGCCTGGGGTGGGGCCATGGGCCCTGTAATGAAAAAGGGGCTCCATGTTGCCACGTCCGGGCCAGAAAAATGAATGCCGACAAAAGTCGCAGGCTAAGATGACAGAGTGTTATCACTGAAAAACGTTCATTTTGTTTGCCCCAGTGGTACGCCTGTTTGCGTGATGACGGCGACTTACGCAGAACGCCCCGGTGATAAAGCCGCTGATTGGCACCCGTGCGTCAGCTTCGGATCAGACTTTTGGTGTCGTAGACATGCAGGGCCGACAGAACAACCCTGCTGCGTTCAGCAACGTTGGCCACGGGGAGGGTCTTGCTGAGATCGTTAGCGGTGATACGTGTCATAGGCGCAGGCTCGTGGAATATGCTCATCCCCTGGTTGATGTCACTAACAGCCTGAGGTTTTACGCTCAGCCACCACAGCAGTGAATTTGGCAAGACGTGGCCAGGAAAGGACGTACTTGTTGTGCCAAGAGCCTGAACTGATACCTTGCAGGCTGGGCCGTGACGGGCTAAAGGAGCCGAGAGTGCACTGCGTGCATCGGTGCCCCAAAGGCGTGGGGTGTGCATAATGGGCTCCCCGTAAAAATCAGTGTGGGACGATTGTCGGCCTCAGGCGCTGGCGAAGTCTCTTGAAGGAGAAGCAACGTGAATGCAGTGATTGCAGTCAATAAGCTGCATAAAACCTATGAGTCCGGTTTTCAGGCACTGAAGGGTGTAAATCTGGAGATCAACTCGGGTGAGATTTTTGCCCTGCTGGGGCCTAATGGCGCCGGCAAAACCACATTGATCAGTATCATCTGCGGCATAGTGAATCCCTCTTCCGGCACGGTGCTGGCTGACGGCCATAACATTATTACTGACTTTCGTGCCGCACGGAGTGCCATTGGCTTGGTGCCTCAGGAAATTTCCACGGATGCCTTCGAAACAGTTTGGGCAACAGTGAGTTTTAGTCGTGGCCTTTTTGGCAAACCGCGCAATGATGCCCACATCGAAAAAGTGCTCAAGGCGCTGTCGCTTTGGGACAAGAAAGACAGCAAGATCATGATGTTATCCGGTGGCATGAAACGCCGGGTGATGATTGCCAAGGCGCTGTCCCACGAACCCAAAATCCTGTTTCTTGATGAACCCACTGCGGGTGTGGACGTGGAGTTACGGCGGGAAATGTGGGAAATGGTACGCCAGCTTCGTGAGCAGGGAGTCACTATCATCCTGACTACCCACTACATTGAAGAGGCCGAGGAGATGGCCGATCGGGTGGGCATTATCAGCAAGGGTGAAATTATTCTGGTAGATGAAAAATCGCGCCTGATGGAGAAGCTAGGCCGCAAACAGTTGATCGTACATCTGGCTGAGCCATTGACGGCGGTGCCGGATGTGTTGGCAGGGCAGGAACTGGCGTTGGTCGATGAAGGCTTCTCACTGGTGTATAGCTACGATGCCAACCAGGAGAATACCGGCATTGCCGAATTGCTACGTCACCTGAATGAGCAGGGTATCGATTTCAAAGACCTGCATTCACGACAAAGTTCGCTGGAAGATATTTTTGTGGACCTGGTCCATAACGGTAAACCCTCGGGTGGCGCTGTCGCCAACGGAGCCGAAAGTGAGACCAAAGAAGACACACGGAAAACACAAGGGGATGCCCGATGAACATTCATTCCGTTCGCGCTATCTACAAATTCGAGATGGCGCGCACTTGGCGCACACTAATGCAAAGCGTGGCCTCCCCGGTTATTTCCACTTCCCTGTATTTCGTGGTATTCGGCTCGGCGATTGGTTCACGGATGGTGGACATTGACGGGGTCAGTTATGGCGCATTCATTATCCCGGGGCTGATCATGTTGTCCTTAATGACGCAGAGTATTTCCAATGCCTCCTTCGGTATTTACATGCCTACTTTTTCCGGCACCATCTACGAGGTATTGTCGGCGCCGGTCTCCTATATGGAAATTGTACTTGGCTATGTAGGCGCGGCGGCCACCAAATCCACGCTTCTCGGTCTGTTGATTCTGCTGACTGCCCGGCTGTTTGTAGATTACGAGGTGCAACACCCGTTTTTGATGCTCAGTTTTCTGTTATTGACGGCGATTACCTTTAGCTTGTTTGGTTTTATCATTGGTGTGTGGGCAGATACCTTTGAGAAGCTACAGATCATTCCTTTGATGATTATTACACCGCTGACCTTCCTGGGGGGCAGTTTCTATTCCATCGATATGCTGCCGCCGGTCTGGCAGACGGTCACCCTGTTCAATCCGGTGGTGTATCTGATCAGCGGGTTCCGTTACAGTTTCTTCGGCGTGGCGGACGTACACATTGGCGTCAGTCTGGGCATGACTCTGTTGTTCCTGACATTGTGCATGGGGCTGGTGTGGTGGATATTCAAAACGGGTTATAAATTGAAAAGCTAGGAAGGGGGAAATGTTGAAGAAAGAAGTAAGGGTGCTGATAGGGAGGGTATGTATTTCGGGTTGAGCGTAGTGAAACCGGAGGGGTGGTAGGCGACAGATATGGAGGGTGTGATTACCTTTGTCACGCAAAAAAGATAATTAGCCAAGCTTCGATTGAGTACGTTTTTTCGGACAGCTGCGAAGAAATCGTCATTTATGATGTGGCGTCCGGTTATTACGATGCCACCGTGAGCATGGGGTTGGGGGAATTCAAACAACGGTGCCTGGCTTGTATCTCTGAAGGTTATGCGATTGGGATCGTGCAAAGTTACGCAAATGATGCCTCCTGGGGAAAGGTGAATAAGCTCATGGATGGCTAGCGTGTGAACTGCGCCGGCTAGCGTTGAATGCCTTTCCGCAATCGGAAGCTATCCTCTTGGCGCTAGAAAAATAGAACGTCAGTAAGGTTAATTGATTAATCTCCACCGGCATCCCTAATTTGGGGGATGCCGGCCTGTCCGTGTTTGATTATGTTTCAGTAATCAAACGATTACGGAAACCTCAAGAGGGAAAAGACGGTGCGTTTTTACCCTGATGATGTCACGGCGTTGGGTGTGGCGATCACTGCCGTCACAGGTCAGGAGGTTCCGCTAGTCAACGACCGTAAAAGTCATGCCGGCGTTTTCCTGAAGCCGTTTGAGTAGTGGCTCACCGAGCAGAGACGCGGTTGTCCAGAAACCGCCGGGGGCATCTTCTACCACGTCCTGTGCCAGGCAGGCGGCGGCTTGGCCCAGCATTTTGGGGGTAGAGCCGTAACCGGGGTCCGCATCGCCGGTGACTTTCACTTTCAGGGTCTCGTTGTTGTCGGTGTGGCCAACAAAACGGATGTCATAGAAGCCGGCTTTTTGTGCTTCCGGGCTGGGGCCCTCGCCGGGTTGCGGCACCACAAACGTGTTCAGCGCCCAGCGGGTGGGTTTGACGGCCGCGGCCGCAAAGAACAGGCTGACGCCGACGCCGATACCCAGCGCTTTCATACGTCCGCCCATACCATTGCCGGTGAGCATGGCTTCGCTATAGGTGAAGTGATCGGTGTAGGCCTTGCCACTCAAGGCGTTGGAGCGATGCACCACGCGGCTATTAATGGCATCCATCACAAAAGGGCCAACCCAGGCGTTGAAATCCTCATCGTAGCTAGCCAAGCCGATGCTGCTCTGGCGGCTCTTGAAGCCGTGGTCCGGGGGGCAGAGCAGGTAAGGGTCGGCCAATTTCTTGCGCAGCGTTGGGTCTTTGGCGGCTTCTTCTGCAATATTCATCATGCTAGCGACGGTGCCGCCGGATACGCCACCTTTGGCGACTTTTACTCGCATGTTCACAACGCTGGCGGGGGCGTTAAAGCGCGCTTGGGATTGCTGCTGGAGAAAGTAGACCCCCATGTCAGAGGGGATGGAATCAAATCCGCAGCAGTGCACGATACGTGCGCCATTTTTCTTGGCAGTGGTTTCGTGTTTTTCTAGCATTTCCGCTATCCACTGGGCTTCTCCGGTGAGGTCGCAGTAATCAGTACCGCTGTTGACACAGGCCTTGATCATGGGCTCGCCATACAAGGCGTAGGGCCCCACCGTTGAAACCACTACGCGGGTCTGCGCGCAGAGGGCGTCTAGGCTGTCGGCGTCGTTGGCATTGGCGGTAATCAGGGGGAGGGTGCTGGCGCCGTCGCCAAGGGAGGCTTTTACCTGTTCCAGTTTGTTCTGGGAGCGCCCGGCGGCGGCCCACTTCAATTCACCATTGACCCCGTAGGTATCAAAGAGGTATTGGCAAAGAATTTGGCCAACGAAGCTGGAAGCTCCGAAGACCACCACATCAAATTGTGAATCGCTCATGGGGACTCCTTGAAGGATCAGCGAAATGGATCAACACAAAATCAGCGTAGCCAGAACGTCTGGCTGTGTGGGTATCCTAAGCCATCGAAGCGCCAATGCGTAACCAGTGAGATAACACACGGGCAGTGCAAAACCCGGTTCAGGCCATGGCCGACGGGCAAAGGGCGTCAGACAAAGCCGATAACGGGGCGTGTTCTCCCATTGGGCGCGCGCGTATTCCAGTGGATGACGGGTGTCGGCCTGGCCACCCGGGTTACAAAGGATGTAAAGCCGTATAAAAGCTTTTTATCCGCAACATTTCTTAAACTTCCTGGTGCTACCGCACGGGCAGGGATCATTTCTCCCAAGCTTTAACGCGCTCGATTTGGGTGTGCCGTCCAGGTAAAGCCAGTGGCCATTTTCCTTAACAAAACGGGAATTTTCTTCCAGGACGCTGAGGCCTTGGCGATTTTTGCTGATCGCGCGGAAATGGACGGTACCGGTGTCATCATCGGTATCGCAGTGAAGAATCTCCAATGCCAGCCACTGTTCG
Source organism: Alcanivorax sp. (assembly GCF_040119285.1). GTDB lineage: Bacteria > Pseudomonadota > Gammaproteobacteria > Pseudomonadales > Alcanivoracaceae > Alcanivorax. The sequence continues at coordinate 91,425 of NZ_JBEDTY010000039.1, read as the reverse complement.
TCAGTATCGAGCGTCAGGGTGGCGGGGCGCTGGCTAGGGTGCCAGCTGCTGGACAGGTAGGCGGTATTGTTTAGGGCAAAGGCGCAGAACCGCGAACGCATCAAGGCCTGAGGCGATGGCGCAGGTTTTCCTTGGTGCAGAGGTTGGCAACATTGGCTGTAATCTAGGCCGGATTGGCATGGGCAAGCGGTCATGATGTTTCTCCGGAAAGGCAATCAAGCAACGCCAGGAAGTCTTGGCGCAACGGCTGGGCGTTGTCCGCTCCCGCGTGCCGCAGGATCAGGGCATTCATGGCGCCATTGAGCAGGGTGGCCAAGCCATCGGCGCTGCCGGGAAATTGTAGGGTGCCATCTGCCATGGCTTCTCGTATGCCTTCGCGTAACAAGGTGAAGCTGTAGCGATTGTCCAGCGCGTACCAGCGTGACTGCCCCAGCACCGTCGGGGCCTCAATGACCAGAATGCGCTGCACATCGTGCCGAGACATAAAATCCACCCAGGCCAGGCTGCCTGCCTTAAGGGTGGACAGGCTACCGTGTTGCTTGGCTACCGCTTTCTCTATGGCTGCCATGGCTTCCTGACTGAGCACCTCGCAGACCGCTTCGAACAGTGCTGCCTTGTTGCGAAAATGATGGTACATGGCACCACGAGTGACGCCGGCACCGCTGAGAATGGCTTCGGTGCGGGTATCCGCATAACCCTGTTGTGCAAACAGATGGCGGGCAGCATTAATCAGGCAGCCGCGTGTCTGTGCGCGGCGTTGAACGTTAGTCGCCATACATTCCCTCTTCTGACTGTAAAGCAGACTAGCAGTTCGTTTTGTTTGATCAAAGCAGACAGGGAGTCTTTTTAGCTAGGAGCCTCCTTAAATGTTCGTGATCATTATCCCATTGTCGTCACCGCCACAAAGCAGCTAAACAGGGTTTCTGGCAACGCTATTGGGGTGTTCGAGATCCAGTGTTTATAGGGGGGGGTGGCCAAACACATTGCTTCGCGGCGTAGTTATTGGGAGCAATATGCAAACCGTGCACGCCTCGGGCTGACGGGCACACGATGCATGGATTATTTTGCTGGGGCTGCGCGTGCGGGCATGGCGGTGTTCAATAGAGAAGCCTCAATAGCAAACACATGGGCATCGCTCTCGCACAGATTGCGCAGGGCGCGGGCCAGTTGTAGCAGGTAGTCAGCGTTGCTGCCGCTGGGACCATGGCTGGCGGCAATATGGCGGGCGATCTGTTCCTCACTGGCTTCGCCCAGGAAGGCCGCATTGTCCGCTGTGGCAAGGTAGACCAGCCCCGGTTGTTGTTGGCCATCGGCGAACGTCAGGCTGGTGGTGACGCGCAGGTAGCCGTTTTTTTCGCGATGATCCAGGTGCTGAAATACATCGGGGGTGACCTGATAGGCCATGCCGGCGCATCGGTCACCGGGGGCGCGGATCAGGGTGACTACCCGGCCGGGGTGATCCGGGGTGCCGCGATGATCGTGAGACCCTTGCCAGAATCGCCGGGCCCAGCCATCAATGGAGGCCGGTCTGCGTGCCAGAAAAGGGAAGTCAGCCTTGTAGATCAGTGAGCCGTAACCAAACAGCCATACCGGTTGGTCCGGATGCAGGGCGTGACGGCGCTGGTTTTCGGCGGAGGTGTCGAGCATTAATCTTGATCCTGGTTCGTGGCTAGCAGGTTGCGGGCAGTTATACTGCCCGTTCAGTATGACAGCCAGCCGGGGAAACCATGAAAGATGTGCGCGAAGAATATCACGCTGACGGCCTGACCGAGGCCATCCTCCATGACGATCCGCTGGAGCAGGCGCGTCGTTGGGTGGATGAAGCGATTGAAGCCGGGTTACCGCTGCCCAATGCCATCACGCTTGCCACCGTGAACGCCAACGGCCAGCCCTCTTCGCGAGTGGTGCTGCTCAAGGGAATTGAACAGCAAGGTTTTACCTTCTTTACCCACTACAACAGTCGCAAGGGTGAAGAAATTGCATCCAACCCCAAGGTGTCCTTCACCATGTTTTGGCAGCCGTTTGACCGCCAGATGATCGTGATTGGTGAAGCGCAAAAAGTGGATCAGGAAGAATCGGACAGTTATTTCGCCTCTCGCCCCTATGCCAGCCAGGTGAGCGCCGCTATCTCCCCCCAGAGCCAGCCCGCCAGCCGGGAATGGTTGGAAGCAGAGGTGGTGCGGCTGGAGCAGGAGTTTCCTTCGGCGCCAGTGCCACGCCCGGAACAGTGGGGGGGCTACCGGATTAGCCCCACCGAAATCCAGTTCTGGCATGGCCGGCCCAGCCGCTTGCATGACCGGTTTCGGTACGTGAAGCAAAGCGATGGACGTTGGCAGCGTGAACGGCTGGCGCCGTAACGCCTCGCCGAGGGCAAGATAATCGCGCTGTCAGCGACGCTGTTATTGTTACGGCTTGCGCCGGTGCCAGTATGTGGCGAGCAATGACCCGGACAGATTGTGCCAGACACTGAATAATGCCCCCGGCAATGCGGCCAGCGGAGTGAAATGTTTGATGGCCAGTGCCACTCCCAGCCCGGAATTCTGCATGCCCACTTCAATGGCCAGGGTGCGGGCGGTTTGCCGGTCCAGACGCAGTAGCCGAGCGACCCCATACCCACCCAGTAATCCCAGTCCGTTGTGCAGCGCTACCGCCACAAACACGGCCAGCCCGGCTTCCCCGATACGCCCCTGATTCAATGCCACGATAATGCCGATGACGGCCACAATGGCGGCCACGGACACCAGCGGGAAACAATCCCGTATTGGTGTGAGCTGGCGGTTGAAAAACGTATTCAAGGCGCAGCCTGCCACCACCGGGACGATGACGATTTGTACCAGCGACAGTAGCATGCCATTCACTGGCACCGGGATGCGCTCGCCCAAGTATAGCCAGGTCAGCAAGGGGGTGGCGATGATCGCTAGCAGGGTTGAAGCGAATGTGATGGCCACCGACAGCGCCACGTTGGCCCGTGCCAGATAGGCAATCACATTGGAGGCGGTGCCGCCGGGGCAGGCCCCGACCAAGATCAGGCCGACTAATAGTTCCTCGGGCAGTTGCAGTGCGATGCCAATGCCCCAGGCGATCAGTGGCATCAGGCTGTATTGCAGGGCAACGCCCAGGCCAATCACGCCGGGGCATTTCAGTACCCGCTGAAAATCCGCCCAGCTTAATGATAGCCCCATGCCGAACATAATCAGCATAAGCAGTGGCACGATGGCGTCCTTGCCGGCCACTAGCCACTGTGGCTGCCAATAGGCCAGCAGAGAAAACAGCAAGGCCCAGAGTGGGAATAGTTGGGCGAGGCGGTTGAGCATGAAGATCGCCTGTTCGTTGGGAAAGCGGCCAGTGTAAGCTGTCAGACGAAATGACGCACAGGAGTAATCTGTGAAAGCGGTGATTCAAGAAGAGGATTCAGGCTGTGGTATAGCGGCTGTGGCCGCCTTGGCAGGTGTTAGCTATGGGGAGGCGAAGCGGCGGGCAAATGCTTTGGGGATTTATGCTCAGGACCCCGGTTTGTGGTCAGACACGGGTTATGTCTGCCGGTTATTAGAGGAATACGGGTTACATGCGTCTCCGCAAGAACAGCCATTTCAGGATTGGGCGGCCCTTCCTGATCGAGCCTTGTTGGCGATCAAGTGGCACCGGGAAAACGGCACACCCTTTTGGCATTGGGTGGTGTTTGTCCGCGACGGTGGGGACGCCTATGTACTGGATTCCAAAAAAGCCCTGAAACAACACTGCCGCCGGGATTTTTGTCGCATAAAACCCAAATGGTTTATCCCCGTCCGTTCCGGGTAACCGTCATAATAACCGGTGTCATCTGGTGGGTTTCCGTTGTACTCAACGCAACGATGGGGTGGGCAATTTTTACTGTAAAAGGGGTATCGCTGGCGCGATATCAGCGATAAGTGATCACGCCACCAGCGACGCTTCTACGGCACAGAAGGGATTGATGACTAAACCGTCAAATAACGCTTGATCAGCGTCTCATCCAGTTCGCCCATGTCCCCCTCTGCTACTTTACTGCCCCGGTCGATAATGGCGAAGCGATCGGCGGTGGCGCGGGCGAAGTGAAGCTTCTGTTCTACCAGTAGCACGGTGAGCCCTTCTTGTTGGTTTAGAGTTTTGATCACCCGGCCAATCATGTCGACAATGTTGGGTTGAATACCTTCTGTGGGTTCATCCAGAATGAGCAGTGTTGGGTCCAGTGCTAGGGCGCGACCGATCGCCAGCTGTTGTTGCTGTCCGCCGGACAAGTCGCCACCGCGACGATGGCGCATTTCGTGCAGCACCGGGAAGAGTTCGTAAATACGCTCTGGAATTTTCTTGCTGCGATCCGGTCGGGCCTGTAAGCCGGTTTCCAGGTTTTCTTCCACGCTTAGCAGAGGGAAAATTTCCCGCCCCTGAGGGACATAGCCAATGCCCGCTCGGGCTCGTTCTTCGGCGGCCAGTTTAGCGAAATCGGTACCATTGAATTCAATGCTGCCGCTTTTAACCGGCAATAAGCCCATAATCGTTTTCAGCAGGGTTGTTTTGCCCACGCCGTTGCGGCCCATGACACACAGGCATTCGCCTTTCTTCAGGTCCAGGTCCATATCCCAGAGGGTGTGGGATTGGCCGTAGTATTGGTTGACGTTTTTCAGTTGTAACACGATTATTCTCCGAATAGAGCAGCAAGCAAGCTATAAGCTGCAACGCGGGAAGGAGCGGTTCAAGCCGGCCAGACTTCTCGCCGTGCATAGGAAAAAAGTCTAAAAAACCGGCAACCAAAAAATATTCCTGTCTCTGCCTGGTGTGGCAATGTGTAGCTGCGAATTTATTCGCCCAGATACACTTCAATCACCTTCGGATCGTTCTGTACCTGCTCCATGGTGCCTTCGGCCAGCACACTGCCCTGGTGAAGTACCGTGACGGTGCTGGCGATGGAACGAATAAACTCCATGTCATGCTCGACGACAACGACGGAATGTTTGCCGGCAAGGCTTTTCAGCAACTCTCCGGTGCGCTCGACCTCTTGGCGGGTCATGCCCGCGATGGGTTCGTCTACCAGTAGCAGCTGCGGTTTTTGCATCAGTACCATGCCGATTTCCAGCCACTGTTTCTGGCCATGAGACAGCAGCCCAGCCACCTTGTTGCGCTCGCCTAACAGCCCGACGGTGTATAGCGTTTCTTCAATCCAGTTTGTTTGCTCGCCGCTGAGCCGAGTGAAAAGAGAATGCCAGGGGCCTTTGGGGCTGTGCATGGCCAGTTCCAGGTTCTCGAAAGCGGTGTGTTCCGGGAACACGGTGGGCTTCTGGAATTTTCGGCCGATGCCGGCGGTGGCAATGTCCGTTTCACTCATGCGGGTGAGGTCCAGGGTCTGGCCGAAAAAACAGGTGCCGCTATCCGGACGGGTCTTGCCGGTGATCACATCCATCATGGTGGATTTACCGGCCCCGTTGGGGCCGATGATGCAGCGTAATTCGCCGGTTTTGATATACAGAGTCAAATCATTGATCGCTTTGAAACCATCAAAGCTGACGGTGATGTCTTCCATGTAGAGAATATTTTTACTGGTACCAGAATCCAGTTGCCCTGGGAGCACTGGGCGGGTGCCTTGGCGCATGAAATCGAATACCTGATCACGGCGAAAAGTCTCGCGCAGGTTATCCAGTGCATTCATGACAGGTCTCCTTCTGCAGGGCTGGCGGAGCCGGATGGTTTATTGTTTCGATTCAATCGCGCTTTTATTTTTTTCCAATTTTCCGATACCAAACCCACTAATCCATGGGGAAGGAATACGGTAACGGCTACAAACAGGCCACCCAAGGCGAACAGCCAGGCTTCGGGCATGATGCCGGTGAATACGGTTTTACCGTAGTTCACCAAGATGGCGCCGATAACCGCGCCGTATAGGGTGGCGCGACCGCCAACGGCCACCCATACCACCAGCTCGATGGAATTCAGTGGTGAGAACTCTCCGGGATTAATGATGCCTACCTGAGGCACATACAGCGCCCCGGCGATACCCGCGAGGATGGCGCTGAGGGTGAAAATCCACAGCTTGTAATGTTCAGTGCGGTAACCCACAAAGCGCGCTCGGGATTCCGCATCACGCACCGCCAGTACCACGCGGCCCAGTTTGCTGCCGGTGATCCAGCGGCACAGTACAAAGGCACCGGCCAGGGCTACGGCGGTGGCCATCAACAAGCCCACGCGAGTGGTCTCCGATTGCAGGGAAAAGCCGAGCAAATCCTTGAAGTCGGTGAGCCCGTTGTTGCCGCCAAAACCCAACTCGTTACGGAAGAACGCCAGCATTAACGCATAGGTCAGCGCCTGGGTGATGATGGACAGGTAGACCCCTGTGACTCTAGAGCGGAACGCCAGCCAGCCGAATACGAATGCCAGCAGACCGGGCACTAGCAGAATCATCAATGCGGCAAACCAAAATTGGTCAAAACCCTGCCAATACCAGGGCAGCTCACTCCAGTTCAAAAAGACCATGAAGTCCGGGAGGTCCGGGTTGCCGTAGACGCCGCGATCGCCAATCTGGCGCATCAGGTACATGCCCATGGCATAGCCACCCAAGGCAAAGAAGGCGCCGTGGCCCAGGCTGAGGATACCGCAGTAGCCCCACACGAGATCCAGCGCCAGCGCCAGCAGCGCGTAACACAGGTATTTGCCAAGCAGCGTCACGGTGTAGGCGCTTACATGCAGGGCAGAGTCAGCTGGAAAAAGCTGGTTGAGTATGGTCACCAGCAGGGTGGCACCAAACAGCACGCCCATAAAAGTTTTTGCTGCGCGGTCGCTGAAGGCGCTTTTGAATGTTGAATCTCGCATGTTATTCCTCCGCCGCCCGGCCACGTTGCGGGAACAGACCCCGCGGTTTGCGCTGTATAAACAGAATGATGAAGACCAGCACCACAATCTTGGCCAGTACCGCGCCGGCCATAGGTTCCAGTAATTTGTTGGCAATGCCGAGGCTGAAGGCCGCAGTGAGAGTGCCCCACAGATTGCCGACTCCGCCGAACACTACAACCATGAAGGAGTCGATGATGTAGCTCTGGCCCAGGTTTGGCCCCACGTTGGTTAGCTGTGCCAATGCGACGCCGGCCACCCCGGCGATGCCTGAGCCCAGCCCGAAGGTGAGAGCGTTGACCCGTTCACTGCGAATACCGAGGCTGCGGGCGGTGGCGCGATTTTGGCTGACCGCACGGACTTGCAGGCCCAGTCGGGTTTTCTTGAGCAAAGTTAGAAGGGCTAGAAAAACCGCCAAGGCAAAGAAGATAATGTACAGCCGGTTGTAGGTCAGCGAGAACACGGGGTTGATTTCCAATGCACCGCTCATCCATTCCGGGGTAATTACGGTGCGGTTCAGTGGGGAGAAAATGACCCGTACTGCCTGTTGCAAAATGAGGCTGACCCCAAAGGTCGCTAGCAGGGTTTCCAGTGGTCGGCCATACAGAAAGCGAATGACAAAGCGTTCGATAAGTATGCCGACAAAGGCGGACACAAGAAAAGCAGCGGGAATGGCAATCAGCAGTGACCATTCGTGACTGGTGGGCAACAGTTGTTGCACTACATAGGTCGTGTAGGCGCCCAGCATGATCAGTTCGCCATGGGCCATGTTGATGACGCCCATCACCCCGAACGTAATGGCCAGGCCGATGGCGGCCAGTAACAATACCGAGCCCAGGCTCAGACCGAAGAACACGGTGTCGGCGGTTTGGAACCTTTCAATACGTGCTTCGATGCGGGCGATGGCTTTTTCCAGTGCCTTTTTTTCTGTTGGGTGTTGGGTTACACGCAGGCGCTCATTGAACGCATTCTTAACGTCTGGGTGCAGGTTGCCAGCGAGGGTGTCAATGGCGCTGAGTCGTGTACTCAAATCGTCACTGCGCAGGGCGGCAATATTCAGAGCGGTGTCAATTTGTACGGCAACACGAGGATCCGCTTCCTGGGCGCGGCGGCTTGCCAGCGCTGTTAGCATTTCCGGATCATCATTGCCGATCAGTTGGTTGGCGGCCCGATAGCGAACATCGCTCTCCGGGTCGTTCAGAGCAGCCAGTGCCAGCTGGTTATTGATCACGGTACGCAAGCGGTTGTTGATGATCACTGGCCGTGCAGCGCGGCTATCTACTTGGCCAATAAGCTGGGTGGTTTCTGGATCGCGTAGTTCCCATTGACCGTCTTTCTTGCTGCCTAAGACGATGCTGTTATCTTTTCGATTATGCACCAGTTCGCGATTCATCAAGGCGTTGAGTAGCGCAATAACACGGGGGTTGTCTTGGTTTGCCAGTTCACGAATAGCCGCTTCTTTTTCATCAAAGCTACGACTGGTCAACCGGTCAAGAATGTTTTGGAGGGTAGGGGTGGGTATGCCAGTGGCGCCCTCGCTGTTCTCCGTGATTGGCTGGGTTGGTGTTGTTTGTTCTTGCAGTGGCTCTTCTGCCCAGCTCACACTGACCTGCAGTGCCATTAGCAGTGCTATCAGTATTCGGCCAAATTTGTGACCCATGACGGGCTCCTTACAGGGCGTCAAAAATGAAAGCCAGATCAGGACGTTGGAAGGCCCAGCCATGAAAAGCGATGGCCACATGTTCTGGTGCTGGCGTTCATTTGTTATGCGTAATGTTGGTCTAAGCGACGAGCACCCCAGGCGTTGCCCAGAGTGCTGTTGCGTGCAGCCTTATTCGGCAGAAGCGCCGCCACACGTGTTGGTCTTGGTGTTGTAGTTGCCGCAACGAGTCGGTGCGGTCCAGTCGGAGATCAGGTCTTTGGAACCCGGCAGGAAATCAGACCAGGCATCACCTTGCACCAGCCCTTCGGTTTCCCAGACTACGGCGAACTGACCGTCCTCCTGAATTTCACCGATCAATACGGGCTTGGACAGGTGGTGGTTCTTGTTCATCACCGCTGTGCCACCGGTCAGGTTGGGGGTCTTGATGCCGATCATGGCGTCAGCCACTTTATCGGTGTCGGTGGATTGCGCTTTTTCAACCGCGTTCACCCACATATTGAAGCCGATGTAGGTTGCTTCCATAGGGTCATTGGTCACGCGCTTGTCGTCGCCGGTATAGGCATGCCACTGGTCTATGAAAGCGTTGTTGGTATCGTTGTAGACGCTCTGGAAATAGTTCCAGGCAGCCAGATGGCCAACCAGCGGGCCGGTGTCGATGCCCGATAGTTCTTCTTCACCTACGGAGAAGGCCACCACGGGGATGTCTTCGGCGCTCACGCCCTGGTTGCCCAGCTCTTTGTAGAATGGCACATTGGCATCGCCGTTGACGGTGGAGACCACAGCGGTTTTTTTGCCTTGGCTACCGAAGGCTTTAATTTCGCTGACGATGCTCTGCCAGTCGGAATGTCCGAACGGGGTGTAGTTGATCATGATGTCCCTTTCTGCCACGCCTTTGGACTTCAGGTAGGCTTCCAGGATCTTGTTAGTGGTGCGCGGGTACACGTAATCGGTCCCGGCAAGAACGAAGCGCTCAACCTCCAGATCGTTGATCAGATAATCCACTGCAGGAATCGCCTGCTGGTTCGGTGCTGCACCGGTATAGAAAACATTCTTGGACGATTCTTCACCTTCATACTGGACCGGGTAGAACAACAACCCGTTCAGCTCTTCCACCACGGGCAATACGGACTTGCGCGATACCGATGTCCAGCAGCCAAAAATAACGTCCACGTTTTCTTGGGTGATCAGCTCACGGGTTTTTTCTGCAAACAGCGGCCAGTTCGAGGCGGGGTCAACCACAACGGGCTCAAGCTTTTTGCCCATGACTCCGCCTTTTTTATTCTGTTCTTCGATCATCATCAGAACGGTGTCTTTCAGTGTGGATTCACTGATAGCCATCGTGCCGGACAGAGAGTGCAGCACCCCGACCTTGATGGTGTCGGCGGCCATAACGACACCGCTATAGGCAATGGCGCTGGAGGCGATAACCCCGGCAGCTATTTTCTTCATGGATTGTGAAAAATTCATGGTATTTCTCCTTGCTTCTCAGTCGCGTTTAAATGGGCGTTTGTCTTGCCGTGAACTCTCCCCTGATACGTCGGTAGGCTCACTGGCCTGCTGTTTCCCTCTAATACGTTAACCATCACTCTTGTTGATCGAGCTTGCGGGTAACTCAGCGCGTACGCTGGCCTCGTGCAGCATGTGTACGGTGATTTTTCTGACTTCGTTACGGGATTCTTCAATGTGGGCACACAGCAGAAGCTGTGCTTGCTCCACCTGGCGGTGCAGGATGGCTTCCAGCACTGCCTGGTGTTCGTTATAAGTGGCCTCCACTCGGGAGGGGCTGGTGAAATCCAGGCGCCGTATAATGCGTAGCCGCTCGGTGAGATCATGATGAATGCGTGCCATTTGATTGTTGCCGGCGCTTTCCACCAGTCGTTCGTGAAAATGTTCATCCATGCCGCTGACCACAGGGCCATCGGATAATCTTTGTGGCTTTTCTACACACCATTGGCTAACCAGATTATCCAGTTTGCTTAGTTCACCGCCGTGTTCGCATAGCTTGCGTACAGCGGCGCATTCGAGAACGGTGCGCACGTCGTATAATTCTTCGAAATATTTGAAGTCGAAGGGCTTGACCTGCCAACCGCTGCGATAGAGCACATCTACAAAGGTTTCCCGTTGTAATCGGAACAGGGCTTCTCGCACGGGGGTGCGTGATACACCCATCCGTTCGGCCACTTCGTTTTCACTGAAGCGGTCGCCGGGCATTAGCCGAAAATCAAACATGTCCTGCTTTAATTGCAGATAAATTCGTTCAGCCAGACGTTCGGTTTTTTTTCCCGCTCGCGTATTCATCTTTGATTCCTCAGGCCATCGCGGCGGTGTTGATGGCGATCACTGGATCGCGGGCGTTAATGATGGCTCCAGGCAGGCAATGCAGAACAATAACGTTGCCGCTGATGTGTGCATTGATCAGATGGCTGTGGCGGTCGCTGCTAGCGGCGTTCTGTGCCGTGAGACCGAATTCACAACGCTGTTTTGCAGCGGTTAGCGCCCCCCAGCGCCACGGCTTCATCAGTGTGTTTCCTGAGCGTTTGTCGCCACTTGCGCGATGTAGTTTCTCCAGCCGCCCAGTGCGGTAATGTCGGTGGCGTCCCCAATGGCCCAGGGTTCACAGATAAAGCCTTTCACCCAGCGACCGTCGGTGGTTTCCAGACTACCGATGCCCAGTGGGGCGGGGATTAAGCCGACAAAACTGCCGAAGTGCTTCATCGGCATTCGCCACAGCTCGATGGGAATGCAGTCACCCCCGTCTTTTTCGCTACGAATCAGCCCGGGTTTGGGCGGCACAGTGTTGGCCAGGGCGTAGAGCCGATAACAGGGCGCCGTGTGGGTGGCTTCGAGCAACACGCCGTCGCGTTCGGTGAGCTGGGTATTGAGGGGCATGCCGGAAAGGTGTGCGCCAACCACGGCGACAGTCATTACATCGTCCTCATCATCATTGGCCGCATGGGTCTGCGGCTTGGCCAGCCGCTGTCCGGTAGCGCCGGCCTGCCAGGGCTGGGCCTGCTGCCAGCGCCGGCCGAAGTCGGCCAGGGCGTGGTCCTGCCAAGCGGGGCCAATTAGGGTGACACCGCCGGGCAAGCCGTCTTCACGGAAGCCGCCGGGCAATGCCAGGGCGCACAGGTCCAAGAGGTTGACGAAATTGGTCCAGGTGCCTAGCTGGCTGTTCAGGGTGATGGGGTTGGCTTGCACGGCGGCGCGGGTGTAGATGCCGGGCGTAGTGGGGAGCAACAATGCATCAACCTGGGCCATTAGTGCTTCGGACTGCCGTTTCAATTCAGCCAGCTGGTACTGGGCCCGGAAACTGTCCGCTGCTGTCAGGGCGGCGGCGGGGGCGAGAATGTCACGAATTACTGGCAGCAAGGTGTAGGGGCTTTTTTGCAACAAGGGTTCGGTGACAATGAAACGTTCCGCCACCCAGGGGCCCTGATAGAGTAAAGCGGCGGCATCCTGCAACACCGTGGTGTCGATAGTGATCAGGTTGGCAATCTCTCTGAGCTGGTCCAGCTGTCGCTCCCACAGCTGTTGGGCTTGGCTATCCTCGAACCAGGGAAGGTCTTTGGGGATGCCGAGAGTCGGGCGTTCGGGGAGTCCGGTGGTTAGCAATCGGGGAGCTGCGCGGCTGTAAGGATCTGCGCTGTCGAACTGGCTGATGAGTCGAAAGATCTCTTGGGCATCGTCCACGTTCAGGGCAAAGATGCTGACGCAATCAAGGGTCCGGCAGGCAGGAACAACACCGTGGGTGCTAATGGCACCGCGGGTGGGCTTGAGGCCCACCGTGTTGGTGAACGCTGCAGGTACCCGGCCGGAACCGGCGGTATCGGTGCCCAGTGAAAAGGGTACCAGGCCCAGGCTCACGGCCGTGGCGGAACCTGAACTGGAGCCACCACTGAGGTAATCCGGGTTGAATGGATTGGGTACTTCGCCATAGGGGGAACGAGTGCCAACCAGACCGGTGGCAAACTGATCCAGATTGGTCTTGCCTACGACGATGGCGCCGGCGTCGCGCAGTAGTCGTACCACGGTGGCGTCTTCCGTCGGGGTGTAGGCGAATGCCGGGCAGGCTGCTGTTGTGGGCATGCCCACAACATCAATGTTGTCTTTCACGGCAAAGGGAATGCCATAGAGTGGCAGCGATGGATCCGTTAGCGCTTGCGCCTGGGCCGTCAAGGAAGCCTCATCCAGGAGATGGATCCACAGGGCGCGCTCACTATCCTGCAGAGTGGTGGCCAGTTGTTTCATGGCCTGTACCGGGGTGAGTTCACCGCTGCGGTAGGCCATCTGCCATTGTTGAAGAGTCCAGCCAATCATTCGTTAGCACACCTGGTTGTACACAAGTTGGTATTCTTATTTGTGCAAAGGGGGTGCCAGCCATGAAAAATATTTAACGCTTTGTTTTTACAGTAATTAATAAGGTTAATGTTGAGTGAAGAGAGCTATGTCCAGACACTGGGTGCGCTAATCTGATGCAGCTGCGCGGTATCGGTGCAGCCCCGCAGTGCCTTCCCTGACGGCGGCTGTGGGATGTATCAGCGATGACGATGAAAAGGACAGTAAGACTCTATTTCCCTTCTTTGGGAGGCCTTGGCATCGTTGTTGAACCGATTCAAGGACGTACAGCCCAGACCGGTTCGAGGTGGAGGGAAAAGAATGTCACAGCGTGCGTTGGTAGTGGAAGGCGGTGCCATGCGCGGTATTTTTGCTGCCGGGGTGTTGGATGCGTTTTTGGAAAAAAAACATCAGGATTTCGATTTCGCCGTGGGCGCGTCTGCCGGCTCGACCAATCTGATCGGCTATCTGGCAGGTAATCATGGCCGCAGCCGTCAAGTGATCACCGACCATGCCTGTCGACCGGACTTTATCAACTGGTCACGTTTTATGTCGGGTGGACATTTGTGTGATGTGCACTGGTTGTGGCACCAGTCTCGCATAGACGTGCCGTTGAATTTGGAGAGACATTGGCAGGGAAATACTTCTCTGTGGGTAGTGACTACCTCGATAGAAGACGGGGCGCCGCGTTATTTTCAGACCCAGCCGAGTAATTTAGATGAGGTAATCACCGCGTCCTGTTCTATTCCTTTTGCCTACCGAGACTTTCCCAAGGTGGCCGGCCACCCCATGACCGATGGCGGGCTAGCGGATTCCATTCCGGTGCGTTGGGCTTACGAACAGGGCGCGCGGGATATCACCGTGGTGTTGTCCCGCCCTCAGGGTTTCCGCAAACGCCCTAGTGCGTTGACGCCTTTATTAAAGCCTTGGGCTCGTGATATCCCCGCCTTTTATGAAGCCATGGCGAAACGTACAGATGTCTATAATAGAGCATTGGATTTTATTGACAGCCCGCCTGATGATTGTTGCCTCAATGTTATCGCCCCACCGATGCACTTCCCGGTGAATCGGTTGACCACCAATGTGGAAAAATTGCAGCAAGGATATCAGCAGGGGCATCGTGCGGGATTACAGTCGTTGGGGGTGGAGAAAGCAGTAGTGGGGTAATGTGCAAGCGCTTCACGCTGCAACAGGTTTTGCTTTCTACGTGGCGTAATCCTGCCAGGTCGAGCTAAAAGGTTTGGGCGTGGTGTTTTGTGAGCCAGGGCACTTCAAATAGTGTAGCGCCTAGCGCTCTTTCTCTTCGCAGTGCCAAACCCAGGCATCCAGCTCAATATGCTCAATACCGCGAAAATGATTCTCCATCATAAACTCGCGGCGGTCGCTGAGCATGGCGCGATTGCCGCCGGCTTTTTTGATGGCTCTGGTGAGCTTCTTGTTCACGTGGCGATCTATTCGCGCATCGCTGAACAACATGCCCCGCATTTTGCTGCCGGACGATACCGAAACCGCGCTTTTTTCTTCGCACTCCTGAGGGGCTTCGCGCAGTAGCCGTATTTTATCCGCCTGTGCTGCGAGGCAGGAGCCGAGTAGCAGAATCATCAGACAAAAACGCATGCTGTTTCCTGTTGTTATTATTGCGCTGCCATCTTGCAGGCCTGCCGGGCTTTGGCCACGTTTTCTTGTAAGTGGGCGGGGTTAATGGTGCCAGCAATGATACTGCTAACGCCGGCGATGCCAAGGATTTGGTCCAGACTTTCCTGTACCGGGTCATCAAGGGTGTCATTGAGGTGACCGCTGGCAAAGGCCTTCTTGATTAGGATGCCTTTTTGCCGGGCGGCGGCGTGCTCGATCACGGGGGCTTCGTCTTGCTGATGCAGGTTGTAGGTGACCATGGCCATGTCCGCGTGATTCAGGCTGGCGATGCCGCCAGCCACGGTTTTCGTGGACATGCCTGTGGCGCGGATCAGGCCGGCTTTTTTCAGGTCGTTGAGAGCGTCCAGAGTGCCCTTTTCGATGATTGCCAGGTCATTGCCGTCGGAGTGAATCAGCACGCAATCCAGATAGTCCGTGTTGAGCCGTTGCAGGCTACGTTCCACCGAGAAACGCACGTGTTCCGGTGAAAAATCAAAATGGCTGTCACCACTGTTGTTATCAAATTCTTCACCGACCTTGGTGACGATGACCCAGTCTTGGCGTTGGCTCATTAACTGACCGAGCCGCTGTTCACTGTGACCGTAGGCCGGCGCTGTGTCGATTAGGTTGATGCCCAGATCCTGTGCCTGAGCGAGTAGTTCTGTTACCGCACGATCATCGGGGATGGTGAAGCTGTTGGGGTACTTCACTCCCTTATCGCGGCCGATTTTCACTGTGCCCAAGCCCAGTGCACTGACGGTTAATCCTGTGTTGCCCAGTGGGCGCATGAAGGACATGATGCTTCCTTATTGGTGTCGCTGCAGGTCCGTTGCTAGCGGTGTGATGAGGAACGGTTGCAAGTTTTCGGTTCAGTAGCGGCGCTGGACTTGTGTCCATTTAATGCTTGGGCGTCGCGCCCATGCCAGGTCAGTCTCGGGTTCGGGATGAAAAGATTATTCATCCTTCTCCTTTCTCCCTTTGCGCTTTAACGTTCAACTGACATTTGCGCAGCACCAACGACGCTTTGCTACAGTAATCATTAAAAACAGCGATGCCAGTACGGTACGCCCATGGGCGCCCGTTGAAGGGCTGGCGGTATCGTTAATGGCTCGCCGGGTTGAAGGCCCGTTTCTTCCACCAGCGCCATTACCCGGTCGCCTAGATCCGGCGCCAGGGTGAGTTTAGTGGGCCAGGCGATGATCAGGTTTTGATCCCGGCGGGCGTAGGCGTTATCCGGCTTGACCAGCGCATGTTGTTTGGGTTCGGCGCGGGTCACATCTAGGGTGGCGAATTGAGCGTTGCTAAAATCTAGCCAAGGGAAAAGGTGCGATAATTCTTCCCGACCGGCATGTAGTTGTTCTTCATCAGTACGCTCTACCCCCCGCTCTGCCAAGTCGCCGCCGAGGTACCACACCACCTTGCCGTCCGGACAATCGTGGGTGGTCACAGTGAGCACGGGTTTGTTGCTGGTGCCAACACAGTGGGCGTAAAGCCGATGGCCTTGGTCGTGTTTTACCAGCACCATTTTCAATGGCCGCAGCTGGCTGTGTTCCTGTTCCAAAAGGTGGGCGCGATGAGCGC
Organism: Alcanivorax sp.; assembly: GCF_040119285.1. Lineage (GTDB taxonomy): Bacteria > Pseudomonadota > Gammaproteobacteria > Pseudomonadales > Alcanivoracaceae > Alcanivorax. The sequence continues at coordinate 75,374 of NZ_JBEDTY010000039.1, read as the reverse complement.
CGTCAAGCAGAGCTGGGTTACCGTTGCCGGCGGCCAGCAGGGTCAGCCGTGGCTCAATGCGCTGGCCATTAATGGTGACGGCGCGCAGGCCGTCGTTATTCCATTCTAGAGTATCGCGCTGGGTATCGAACGCCAGTAGCCGGTCTCGGACTGGGGCGCTAAGGGTGTCGATCAGTGATTCGGTGTCGATCACTAGGTCGTCGAGTTTATAGACGTTGCCTTTGAAAGCCTTATTGGCCAGCGCGCTGGGGAAATGGTCACGCTTGATTTTTTCGATTCGGCCACGGAGCATCTTGCTAGCGAAAAAGTTAGTCATCCGTGAGGCCACTGATCCGCTGGACCACATGTGTTGAGTATCGCTGAGCACTTTCAGGTTGCGCAGGTCTACCGAGTCGGTGCCGGCCATGGCGGCACGCCAGCGATCCGGCATCTGGGCAATCGCTTCGGATTCGTTGGACAGGTTGCCGCTTAAGGCATACTTGAGGCCGCCGTGGATAATCCCCTGGCTCGCGAGGGTCTGGTCGCCACCAAGGCTGGCGGATTCCAGCAGTAGGCATTGGTAGCCGGCGGCGTGGAGCCGGTTTATTAGCCACAGGCCGGCAATGCCGCCACCAAAGACCACAATGTCTGGGTGGATTGTGTCGGGTTTTAGGGTCGAGTCACTCATGGCTCACCATCGTTGAACTGTGCGGCTATGCTAGCATAAGCAAGGCCGCTGGCACGCGCATCGGCGCTGACACAGACAAGATGGATCATGTGTTTTGGGCTGTGCGCGTTGCCCGTGTATTGCCTCTACATTGAGATAAGAGCCCCTATGCGAACTATTTATTCCGCCCTTTGGTATTTGCTGCTTCCCGCTCTTTTTCTGCGCTTGTGGCTGAGAGGTAGAAAAGCACCGGCTTATCGTTTGCGGTGGAAGGAGCGCATGGCGTGGGGGTACCGGTCCGGGATCTTGAAAAAAAGCCTTTGGGTGCATGCGGTGTCGGTGGGGGAAACATTGGCGGCGGCGCCGTTAATTGAGCGGTTGCTGGAAGACTACCCTGATGTGCCTTTACTGGTGACCACCACCACACCCACCGGTTCAGAGCGGGTGAAAGCCCTGTTCGGCGATCGGGTGACCCATGTGTATTGCCCCTGGGAGCTGCCCACGGCATTGACCCGTTTTCTGCGCGCTTTTGATCCGAAAATGGTGATCGTGCTGGAGACCGAGTTGTGGCCCAACCTGTGTGCGGCGGTGAAGCGTCACGGAGCCAAACTGATGCTGATGAACGGGCGGCTGTCGGAGAAAAGCTACCGGGGCTACCGCAAGTTTCCCCGTCTGGTGCGGCCCATGATGGCGCGCTTCGATGCCCTGGCGGTGCAGACCCCGGTGGAGGCGAAACGCTATGTGGCTCTGGGTGCCTGGCCGGAACGGGTCCATGCCATCGGCAGCGTGAAATTCGACATGAGTTTGGATGATGCTGTGCGTCAGGCGGCAGGGGATTTACGTGCCGCTATTGGCGAGCGTCCGGTGTGGATCGCCGCCAGTACCCATCCCGGTGAAGACGAGCCGGTGCTGGCAGCGCACAAGGCTCTACTGGAAACGGCACCGCAGACCCTGCTGATGCTGGTGCCCCGGCATCCGGAGCGTTTCGACAGCGTGGCCCAGCTGGTCCGCCAGCAGGGACTTGGCCTGGCCCGGCGCAGCAAGCAGGACACCATCGCCGCCGACACCCAGGTTTACCTGGCCGATACCATGGGCGAGTTGTTGATGTTGTTCGGGGTGGCCGACGTGGCCTTTGTGGGCGGTTCCCTGGTGCCGGTGGGCGGGCACAATCTGCTGGAACCGGCCGGCTGGGGAAAGCCGGTGCTCACTGGCCCCCACCTGCACAACTTTACCGCCATCTCCAATCTGCTGGATGACGCCGGTGCCCTGACCCTGGTGGACAATGCGGATGCCCTGGCCATTGCCCTGCAGGCGCTGTTCCGTTATCCGGATCAACGCCAGCGTCAGGGGCAGGCGGCAGCAGCGGTGGTGGAAGCCAATCGTGGGGCGCTGGAGAAGGGGCTTAAACTGATTAGTGAACAGTAAAAGCAGGGGCTGTTGTAGGAGCCATGCTCGCATGGCGAACCTCACGAAACGAAGCACAAGCACCACAGGGCGAGAAGGCGTATCCGATTCCTCAGGTGAGATTCCGGAGGATCCTGCAACGCCTTTTCCTCGCTAGGGCTCGGTTCGCCATGCAAGCATGGCTCCTACATTGCCTTTCAATAACGTGTATCCGGCACCAGCGCGTCGCTGCGGCCTTCCAGGTCCGGCTGGTAGATGTTCAGAGTTTCCGTGTCCGACAACCACTGGTTGATGGCCGCCAGGTCGCCCTGCTGCAGGTCGCCGGTGGTGGATTTCAGGGTCAGGGAGTTGATGATGTAGTCGTAACGGGCGTTGGCATAGTCGCGCTCGGCGGCGTACAGCGCCTGTTGGGCGTTGAGCACGTCGACCACGTTACGGGTGCCCACTTCGTAGCCGGACTGGGTGGCTTCCAGGGCGGAACGGGTGGAGCGGATCGCCTGGCGGCGGGCTTCCACGCGCAGGGCGTCGGCTTCCACGGTGCGGTAGAACGTGCGCGCCTGCTGGCTGATGTCGCGAATCGTCTGCTGGTACCGCTGGCCGGCGGCGTCGGCGAGCAGGGCCGCCTGCTTGCGCTGGCTGTTGAGGCCGCCACCGCGGAACAGCGGCACGGTTACTTCAATGCCGATAGTCTTTGAATTAGTGTCCGGTTGCGTCGAGTAGAATTGCGTGAGTTGATTGCCGGGATCGCCTCCCGAGACGCTTGGATCGGTATTGTGGTTGTGCTGATACTCAGCGAACAATTGAACCTTTGGAAGCATGGCCCCCAGTTGTCGGTCGGCCGTAAAACCCGCTGCTTTGGCGCTGTAGCGGGCGGCGAGAATCTGCGGATTCTGGTACGCGGCCTTATCGATCCAGGCATTCATTTTTGACGGTTGCGGCCCCTCCATCGGCAGATTGTCGCGCAACTCCGCCAGCGTCTCCCATTTACGACCAGTGAGTGTTTCTAACTGGTCGCGGGCGATATCGAATTCCTGCTCGGCGACGATCAGGTTCACCCGGGCCAGGTCGTAGGCGGCGCGCGCTTCTTCCACATCGGTGCTGGCCACCAGGCCCACGTCGAAACGTTCCTGGGATTGTTCCAGCTGCCGGCTGATCGCCTTCTCCTCGGCCTGGGCGGACACCAGGGTGTCCCAGGCGCGCAGCACGCCGAAGTAGCCCTGCGCCACGCGCAGCACGAAATCCTGGCGGGACTGGTAGAACTCGGCCTGGGCTACGGAGGTCAGCGACTTGGCTTCCTTGTAGCCGTAGAAGGCATCCAGGCGGAACAGCGGTTGCGTTAGCGTCACCGAGGTGGAACGAGATCTACCGTCTATCTCCAGGTCACCCGTCGATTCGTAGGTTTGGTTGATTTCCGAATGGCGGTGGCTGGCATCGATGGTCGGCAGCAGCGCGGCCCGCCCCTGTACCAGCGTTTCCTGATCCGCTTCCCAGGTCTGGCGGGCGGCGCGCCAGGTGCCGTCGTAGCTCCAGGCTGCGTTGGCGACTTCAGTAAGGTCAGCGGCCTGAACGGCACTGGCCAGTGAGGTAAGAAGAAGAACTAGGGGCGTTGCCGGGCTACGCTTCATTCTGGTGCACTCTTTTTGTGTGTCTGGTTAATCATTATGGTACTGGCAAGTACAGAAAATTAACACCGCCTGTTTGGGCCAGTTCCGCGGTTGTTCGGCTGTTGGGCGCTGGCGTATAGTGTCCGCCATTCCTGAATTTCTCTTATTTGCTTCTGGAGGCCGACGTGCCAGACGATCAGCGCCCCATCGCCAACGCTATTGACGAATCCTGCCAGCCTATCGCCGGTTCACGAAAAATATACGTCACGGGGTCGCGCCCGGATATTCGTGTGCCCATGCGGGAAATCCAACAGCATCCGACCCCTTTGGCGGACGGAAAGTTCGAGGATAACCCACCGTTGTCGGTTTATGATACCTCTGGTCCCTATACCGACCCAGATACCCAAATTGACATCCGTAAAGGGCTGAACCCAATTCGGACTGCCTGGATTGATGAGCGAGATGATACCGAACAACTGGCTGGACTAACCAGCGAGTATGGTCGCAAGCGAGCCAATGATATTGCCAAGGCTGGGCTGCGTTTTGAGCACACGCGCATCCCTCGCCGTGCCCGCGCCGGTAAAAACGTGAGCCAGATGCATTACGCGCGCCAGGGCATCATCACCCCGGAGATGGAATATATCGCCATCCGCGAGAATCAGCGCCTGCGTGAACATCGCGAGGCTGGCCTGCCGGTGCACCAGCATCCGGGTCAGAGTTTCGGGGCGGCGATCCCGGCGCAGATTACTGCGGAATTCGTTCGTGATGAAGTGGCCCGTGGTCGGGCAGTGATTCCGGTGAACATCAACCATCCGGAAATCGAGCCGATGATTATCGGCCGCAACTTTCTCACCAAGATCAACGCCAACATCGGCAACTCGGCAGTGACGTCCTCCATCGAGGAAGAAGTGTCCAAGATGACCTGGGCCACCCGTTGGGGCGGCGACACGGTGATGGACCTGTCCACCGGTGACAACATTCACGAAACCCGCGAGTGGATTCTGCGAAACTCGCCGGTGCCCATCGGTACGGTGCCGATCTATCAGGCGCTGGAAAAGGTTAACGGCGTAGCCGAAGACCTGACGTGGGAAATTTTCCGCGACACACTGATTGAGCAGGCGGAGCAGGGGGTGAGTTACTTCACCATTCACGCGGGTGTGCTGCTGCGTTATGTGCCGATGACTGCTAATCGCGTTACCGGTATCGTCTCTCGGGGTGGTTCGATTATGGCTAAGTGGTGCCTGGCGCACCATGAAGAGAGCTTCCTTTATACCCATTTCGAAGATATCTGCGAAATCATGAAGGCCTACGACGTGACCTTCAGCCTGGGTGATGGTTTGCGCCCGGGCTCTTTGGCAGATGCCAACGATGAAGCTCAATTCAGCGAACTGCGCACCCTGGGCGAGCTGACCAAAATCGCCTGGGAGCATGATGTGCAGGTGATGATCGAAGGGCCGGGTCATGTGCCCATGCACATGATCAAAACCAACATGGACGAGCAGCTGAAGCACTGCGGGGAAGCGCCGTTTTACACCCTTGGCCCACTGACCATTGATATTTCTCCTGGTTATGACCACATTTCCAGCGCCATTGGCGCGGCCATGATCGGTTGGTACGGCACTGCCATGCTGTGCTACGTGACGCCCAAGGAGCACCTGGGGCTGCCCAACCGTGAAGACGTCAAAGAAGGCATCATCGCCTACAAGATTGCTGCCCATGCGGCGGATTTGGCGAAGGGTCACCCGGGAGCCCAGTTGCGCGATAATGCGCTGTCCAAGGCCCGCTTTGAGTTCCGCTGGGAAGACCAGTTCAACCTGGGGCTGGACCCGGATCGTGCCCGCGAGTACCACGATGAGACTCTGCCCAAGCAGGCCCACAAGGTGGCGCATTTCTGCTCCATGTGCGGGCCCAAGTTCTGTTCCATGAAGATCAGCCAGGAAGTCCGTGAGATCTACGGTGATGGCACTGCCCAGGTGGCTCAGGCTGAAGCAGGCATGGAAGAAAAATCCAAGGAGTTTCGAGAGCAAGGCTCCGAGCTATATCATGAGGCCCATGAGTAATCATTCGTTAGTACCGCCATTTGGCCCCCAGGACGTGGAAGTGTTGGCGCGGGAAACCCCGTTTCAGGGCTTTTTCCGGGTGGATACCCTGATCCTGCGCCACAAGCACTATAACGGGGGCTGGGGCGATCCCATCCGCCGGGAGCTGTTTGTGCGCCCACCGGCCGCGGCGGTGTTGCCCTATGATCCGGTCCGTGGCGAGATTCTGCTGGTGGAGCAGTTTCGAGTGGGTGCGCTGGAATGGCGGGATACTCCCTGGTGCCTGGAACTGATTGCTGGCATTGCAGACAAGGACGGCGAAAGCGCTGCCGACCTGATTCGTCGTGAAGCGGTGGAAGAGGCGGGCCTGACCTTGGGCGCCATGGAGCCCATCGCGGCTTACATGCCCAGCCCCGGCGGAACCAATGAGCGCCTGCAGTTGTTCGTGGGCCATGCGGACCTGGCGGGTGCTGGCGGCATTTTTGGTTGCCCGGATGAAGGTGAAGATATTCGGGCCGTGACGATGAGTGCGGATGAAATACCCGCGTTATTGGGTGGCGGGCAGGTGGATAATGCTGCGTCGTTGATTGCTCTGCAGTGGTTGTTGCTCAACCGTACCCGGCTGGATGCGGATTGGGGCGATAAGTGAGCCGCCGCGACCGCTACCAGCTGGATTTCCGTGCGCTGATGACTCAGTGCGAGGAAAACTATGCGCGGCTGTTGCCCTTGATGAAGGCGCTGGGGGAGCGTGACCACATGGCTGTGGAAGTGGGCCATGATCACCATTCCCATACTTTGCAGATGAGCGTGCTGGAGCGTTCCCCCTATACCACTACGGTGCGCCTGGAAGATCAGGAGCTGCTGGCTACGCTGCCGGCGTCCCGCCTTACCGTGCGCATGTACCATGATGCGCGGCTGGCTGAAGTTACCGAAGCGCGACCTTTTCGGCGGGTAAATGCCCGTTATGCCTACCCCAATCGGAACATGCACCAGCGGGACGAGAAGGTGCAGTGGAACCGCTTTTTGGCAGAATGGCTTCGCCATCTCCACGATCACGGGCGCGACAGTGGCCAAGCTTGGCGGCAACGGGTGACCGGTAGCTGAGTGATGACACGCCTTTAGCCAAGAAACAACCTCCCTTGTGGCTCTATTGTGGAGAATTGGTAACCAATTCCTGCTCTTGGACATGTGTCCTAGAAAAGTGACATCATCTTGGTTATAAATGAGACGCAGGGCTGTTCCATGGTGCTGGGGAGTACAGGGGGGCGGCCAGCGGGTATACGGCATTATTAAACAGTTAAGGAGCGGGGAACTTGACGCAGCAGTTGCAGCCCCTTCGAGTCGTACAGTTGTCAGACTGCCATCTGTTTGCCGATACACAAGGCAAGCTGCTGGGATTGAATACCCAGTTCAGTCTGGACAAGGTGCTGGAGCTGATTCGTAAGGAACAACCCAATCCGAATTTGATTTTGGCCACCGGCGATTTGTCCCAAGATGCCTCCTACGAATCCTACGAGCGCTTGGAGTGCGCTCTTTCCGGGTTCGATGTGCCGGTATATTGGCTGGAAGGAAATCACGACAAGCCGGCACCGATGCTGCAGGCACTGGATGCCCACCGCGAAAAAATGAGCCCCTGTGTGCTGGATATGGGCAACTGGACCATCGTGATGCTGGATTCCACCATTCCCGGTGAAGTGCCTGGTGATCTGTTCGATGAAGATCTCAAATTCCTCGAGTCCGCCCTGCGCAATGCCACCGGAGATCACCTAATGGTGTGTTTGCATCACCACCCGGTGCCAATGGAATGCACGTGGCTGGATACTCAGGTGGTGGGCAGTGCTGACAAATTCTTCGAGGTCATTGACCGTCATGAACGGATACGCGCCATTATATGGGGCCATGTGCACCAAGAGTATGATGCGCATCGTAATGGCGTGCGAATGATGGCAGTGCCCAGTACTTGCGTGCAGTTCAAACCGAAAAGCGAAGACTTCGCAGTAGATGATGCCAACCCGGGTTATCGCTGGCTGGATTTGCACCCGGATGGGCGTATTGATACGGGCGTTAGTCGGGTGGAAGGGATCACCTTCGAGGTGGATTTCACGGTCAAAGGGTATTGAGTTTAACGTTGAAAGTTGAAACGCGGGCTTAGGACAGACCATTTATCGGTCATGTCTTCGCGTTGCCGGGGGGCTGAACTGCGGGTACTCAAGAGATGCGTTTGAAGGTCAAGCTCGCGCTTTGCAATTTTGACCTTGCAACTCCTCCTCATCCCGGCACACTTCCGGATAATGCAGTCATCAGGAAAAATCATGCCGGTTCCCGAAACGTCTCTTATTTATATCCACGGTTTCAACAGCTCACCGGCATCCCATAAAGCCGGGTTGTTGCGGTCGGTGTTTGAGCATGCGGGTTGCCCGGAACGGTTGATCGTGCCCACGTTGCCGCCTTCACCGGTGCAGGCCATGGCGGAACTGGATGCAGCCATTGCCGGGGCCGGCCCGGTGGCCCTATTGGGATCGTCGTTGGGCGGATTCTACGCCACCTGGCTGGCGGAACATCATGATTTGAAGGCCGCAATCGTAAATCCTGCGGTAAGACCGTGGCGACTACTGGACAAATACACAGGTATCCAGCATAACTACCACACTGGTGAGGCCTATCAGTTCGACCCGGCCTGGTTGGAGCAGTTGCGCCGGTATGAGGTGGCAGAGATCACCCAACCGGAAAACCTGTTGCTGCTAACCCAAACCGGCGACGAAACCCTGGACTGGGAGGATGGCTGGGATTATTACGGCGACTGTCACCGCTATTGTGGCTTGGGTGGCAGCCACGGCTTTGATAACTTTGACGCCTTCATTCCGCTGATGCTGCGGTTTTGTGGGATTGAAATACACGTTTGATACCCGGCGCCAGAGGCTGGATATGCGCTATAGCCTGCGTCCGGTCTCTGGCGCACTGCGTTAGGCGCTGCTGGAAAATCTATGACCAATAATTATACGTCCGAAAATATTGAAGTGTTGTCGGGCTTGGACCCGGTGCGTAAGCGCCCGGGCATGTACACCGATACTTCGCGCCCCAACCACCTCGTCCAGGAAGTGATCGATAACTCGGTGGATGAAGCGCTGGCAGGCCACGCCAAGTCGATCAAAGTCACCCTATTCAAGGACGGCGGCGTGGAAGTCGAAGATGATGGTCGCGGCATGCCTGTGGATATGCATCCGGTACAGAAAAAGCCCGGCGTGGAAGTGATTCTGTCCACCCTCCACTCCGGGGGTAAGTTCTCCAATAACAACTACCAGTTTAGTGGCGGCCTGCACGGCGTAGGTGTGTCGGTGGTCAACGCCTTGTCCACCAAGCTGGAAATTCTGGTCAAGCGCGATGGTCAACTGCACCGCATGGAGTTCGGCGACGGCGAGAAACGCAGTGATCTGGAAGTGATCGATACGGTTGGCAAGCGCAACACCGGCACCATCTTGCGTTTCTGGCCAGACAGTCAGTATTTCGACTCGCCGAAAATATCGGTGAGCCGTCTCAAACATTTGCTGAGGGCCAAGGCGGTTCTCTGCCCCGGCTTGCTGGTGACGCTGGATAATCAGCAAACCGGTGAGAGCGATACCTGGCAGTTTGATGATGGCCTGATTGAATATCTACTGGAATCCAGTACCGGGTGGGAGCGGGTCCCTGCGGAGCCGTTTAACGGTGCCATGAGCGCGGAAACTGAAGCGGTGGATTGGGCTGTCACCTGGCTGCCCGAAGGCGGCGAACTGGTTCAGGAAGCCTATGTAAACCTGATCCCTACGGCCCAGGGCGGCACCCATGTGAACGGGCTGCGTTCCGGTTTGCTGGAGGCCATGCGAGAGTTCTGTGAATTCCGGAATTTGCTGCCTCGTGGCGTTAAGCTGACCCCGGAGGATATTTGGGACCGGGCGGCTTTCGTGCTCAGCGTGAAAATGCAGGACCCGCAATTCGCCGGGCAAACCAAAGAACGGTTGAGCTCCCGCCAGACCGCGGCGTTTGTTTCCGGGGTGGTAAAAGACGCCTTCTCGCTGTGGCTTAACCAACACACCGATGAAGCCGAGAAGCTGGCGGACCTGTGTATCAATAATGCCCAGAAGCGACTGCGGGCCGCCAAAAAAGTCACCCGAAAAAAAGTCACCAGTGGCCCGGCTTTGCCCGGCAAACTGGCGGACTGCACCAGTGATGACCCTTCCCAGAGCGAGATTTTCCTGGTGGAAGGGGATTCGGCGGGTGGCAGTGCCAAGCAGGCCCGAGACCGGGTTTATCAGGCGATCATGCCGCTGCGCGGCAAGATCATGAATACCTGGGAAGTGGATTCCAACGAGGTCTTGGGTAGTCAGGAAATTCACGATATCGCGGTGGCGCTTGGCATCGAGCCGGGCAGTGATGATCTCAGCAGCCTGCGTTACGGCAAGGTGTGTATCCTTGCGGATGCGGACTCCGATGGTTTGCACATTGCCACGTTGATCTGTGCCTTATTCCTCAGGCACTTCCCGGCGCTGGTAAAACACGGGCATGTGTTTGTGGCCATGCCGCCGTTGTACCGCATCGACGTGGGCAAGGAAGTCTATTACGCCCTGGACAAGCAGGAGCGTGATGGCGTGCTGGACCGTATCAAGGCGGAGAAAAAACGCGGCAAGGTGAACGTAACCCGTTTTAAAGGGTTGGGTGAAATGAACCCGCTGCAATTGCGCGAAACCACCATGGCCCGAGATACCCGCCGGCTGGTGCGTTTGGATGTGTCCACCGACGACGGCACCCACCAGCTGATGGACATGCTGCTAAGTAAAAAACGGGCCTCTGATCGCAAGATCTGGCTGGAAGAGAAAGGCAACCTGGCAGAAATATAGACGCTGACATGCGACACGCTTCACGCCGTCGCGCTAAGACGGCATGTGCTGAAAGATGTAAGCATAAGTGTTGTGTTGGCTTTTAGATGGATTGGAACTTAAAAACAGAGTTGCTGACGTGCTGCGTTGATTGCAGAACTGCAATGCAGAAAATGTGTTGCGTGACGCATATTGGCGTGCAGGCCGGCGAGTATAGCGAGCAAAAATGGCTGACGAATTTGAAAGTTTTCCGTTAAAGGAATACACCGAAAAAGCGTATCTGGATTATTCCATGTACGTGATTCTGGATCGGGCTTTGCCCAATATTGGCGATGGTCTGAAGCCGGTGCAGCGGCGCATCGTTTACGCCATGAGCGAGCTGGGCCTTAAAAATACGGCCAAATACAAAAAATCCGCCCGTACCGTGGGTGATGTACTGGGTAAGTATCATCCCCATGGTGATTCGGCCTGTTACGAAGCCATGGTGTTGATGGCCCAGCCGTTCAGCTATCGCTATCCGCTGGTGGATGGCCAGGGTAATTGGGGCAGCGCAGACGATCCAAAATCCTTTGCTGCCATGCGTTATACCGAGTCCAAATTGGCACCGTATGCGGAAGTGCTGTTGTCCGAGTTGGGGCAGGGGACGGTGGAGTGGCTGCCTAATTTTGATGGCACCATGGATGAGCCCAAATTGCTGCCGGCCCGCTTGCCCAATGTGTTACTCAATGGCACTACGGGTATCGCGGTGGGCATGAGCACCGATATTCCACCGCATAATCTGCGCGAAGTGGCCAATGCCTGTATCCATTTGCTGAAAGATCCCGGCGCCTCGCTGGATGATTTGATGCAATATATTCAGGGTCCGGATTTTCCCACCGAAGCAGAAGTGATCACCCCAATCAACGACATCATTCGTATGTATGCAGAGGGCAAAGGCTCTCTCAAGCAGCGCGCGGTGTATGAGCGTGAAGAGGGTGATATTGTGGTGACGGCGCTGCCGTATCAGGTGTCTGGCGCCAAGGTGCTGGAGCAAATTGCCGACCAGATGAACAAGAAAAAACTGCCCATGGTCAGCGATCTGCGTGATGAATCCGACCACGAAAACCCCACCCGACTGGTGATCACGCCGCGCTCTAATCGAGTGGATGTGGAACAGTTGATGAGTCACCTTTTTGCCAGCACTGACCTGGAGAAAAACTACCGGGTTAATCTGAACATGATCGGCATCGATGGCCGACCTCAGGTGAAAAGCCTGGACATGATTCTCAACGAATGGCTGCAGTTCCGCATGGTGACGGTGCGTCGCCGGCTGCAATACCGCCTTGATAAAGTACTGGAACGCCTGCACCTTTTGGAAGGTCTTCTGGTGGCGTTCCTGAATATTGATGAAGTGATTCATATCATCCGTACCGAGGATGCGCCAAAGCCGGTATTGATGGAGCGCTTTGGCGTCAGTGATCGCCAGGCAGAAGCAATTCTGGAATTGAAGCTGCGCCACCTGGCGAAACTGGAAGAAATGAAAATTCGCGGTGAGCAGGATGAGCTCAACGAAGAACGCGAATACTTGGAAACCACCCTGGGTTCCATGGCTAAAATGAAGAAGCTGGTCGCCAAGGAATTGAAGGATGACGCCGAGAATTACGGCGATGACCGTCGCTCTCCATTGGTGGAACGTGAGGACGCCAGGGCCTTGGATGAAAGCGATCTGCTCAGTGCCGATCCGATAACGGTAGTGCTCTCGGAAAAAGGCTGGGTGCGAGCCGCTAAAGGCCATGAAGTGGATGTGGAAGGACTGAGTTACAAGGCCGGTGATAAGTACAAGGCTTGCGCCAAAGGTAAATCTAACCAGTCGGTGTGCTTTATCGACAGCACTGGGCGAACCTATTCTTTGCCCGCACATACTCTACCCAGTGCGCGGGGGCAGGGCGAGCCACTGTCTGGCCGAGTGAGCCCACCCTCCGGTGCCAGCTTTGTGGCAGCAGTGATGGGTAAGGACAAGGACGCGTACCTGATGAGCACCGATGCAGGTTACGGTTTCGTGGTGCGTTATGCGGATTTGTTGGCCAACAAGAAAGCCGGCAAGACGGTACTTAATGTGCCTAAAGGCGCGCGTGTATTGCCGCCACAACCGATTGCCTCAACTATAGATGATTTGATTGCACTGGTGTCAAACGAAGGCCGTTTGCTGGTGTTCCCGGTAAGCGAGTTGCCGGAAATGGTCCGCGGTAAGGGCAACAAGATGATGTCGATTCCCGGCGCCCGTGTGGCGGATCGGGTGGAGTTCGTACAGGATGTTCAAGTGGTGGGGCCGAATGACGCGTTGACCCTCTATGCGGGTAAGCGCCACCTGACCCTGAAAGCCAATGATCTGGAACACTACTATGGTGAGCGGGGACGCCGTGGCGCGAAGCTGCCCCGTGGTTTCCAGAATGTGGATGCCATGGCCGTGGAGCGTAAGGGCTGATCGTGCGGGTGTAGACGGGATAAGGTCGGAAATGTGGCCGGCCTTTTTTCGGTGTGCACAAGGTATGCTGCTGCGGCGAGCGCTCCCTTGAGAGTAAAAGGTTCGCCGGGGCAATTTAGCGCGAGTGGATAGAGAATAATCGTATTAACGAGGTTTGCACAACATGCTGACGGGAATCCTTGCCATTGTTCTGTTATTTCTCAACACAGTGATTTTGATTGGCCCGATGTTGTTGGTGGCACTGTTCAAGCTGGTGCTGCCTGGTGTTGCAGCAAAACGTGTCTGTTCAGCTACGGTCATGTGGATTGCGGAAAGCTGGGCGGAGATTTGTAAGGGTATTTTTGCGCTGCTCACGCCAACCCAGTGGGATATCCGTGGAGTCGAGGCATTGCGCAAGGATACCTCTTACTTGGTGGTCAGCAACCATCAATCCTGGGTGGATATTCCGGCGCTATTGCAGACCTTCAATCGCAAGACCCCGTATTTTAAATTTTTCCTGAAAAAAGAGCTGATCTGGGTGCCGTTCTTGGGGCTGGCCTTCTGGGCGCTGGATTATCCGTTCATGAAGCGTTACAGCAAAGCGTTCCTGCAAAAGAATCCGGCGTTGAAAGGGAAAGATTTGGAGATTACCCGTCGAGCTTGTGAGAAGTTCCAGGGTATCCCGGTTACCGTTGTAAATTTCCTGGAAGGCACCCGGTTTACCGCAGCCAAACATGCGGCACAGCAGTCCCCTTATCGTAATTTGCTCAAGCCAAAGGCGGGTGGGGTGGCGTTTGTGTTGGCTGCACTGGGCGATAACCTGGATGCGCTGCTGGATGTGACGGTAGTGTACCCGGAAGGCGAGACGAAGGGTTTCTGGGATTTGCTCAGCGGCAAGGTGGAAAGGGTGATCGTGGATGTGCGAACCTGCCGGTTAGAACCGCGCCTGTGGCGCAGTGATTACCAGGAAGATCCGGTATTTCGTGAAGAAATTCAGCAGTGGGTAAGCGAACTCTGGCAACAAAAGGATGCCCGCATCGACTCGATTCGTCGCGAGTTTCACGCCACTCAGTAACGACGGGCGGCCGCACCCGTAGGGCGCTTAGCTATAAGCCAATGGCTTGCCTTCCTGTCGGTGCTGCCGGCTGTCAGTCCGGTTATGCTAGGTCTTATTCGGCTTGCACGCCAAGGGCCGCTCAGGCCCCGGGCGTGGTCCGCTAACGGTTTAGAAACTCAGTGAAATGGCAAGGTAGGGCCCGCCAATATCCAGGTCGGTATCCAGATCATCCACGTCATCGAGCACGATGTTCATGCGGCTGTACCCCAGCTCCAGCCCTAACAGATAATCCGAGCGCCAGCCTACCCGGGCGTTATAGTCGTTCATTCTGTTGCCATCATAGGCAATGGCGTTTACTTCCCCGCCCACATACAGGCCGGAAAGGGGCAGCTCCGCCCGGACACCGCCATGGAGCATGGGTAAGGTTTCATTGATGCTCAGGCTGGTGCCTTCGGTTGGGCCATCGAGCCGAAGATCGCCGTCCATGCGCCGTACGGTGAGACCAAGGTCGACCTTAATAGCGTTGTTGAGAGGGCTGTAATAGAAAGTTCCGTCTATCATTTCCAGATCGAAATCAGTGGCTACCCGAGTATTGGCAACAAACGTTTGTCCGTTGAATTCAAAGTTGTTGCTGATGATATTGCTGGCGCTGTCAGACAGATCAATATAGCGCAGGCGAACGTTGGGCAGCTGCGGCACAACATGTTCCACCCCCAGATAGAGTACGTTTTGATCGGTTTCATCGAAGCCCAGTTCATCCTGCATATCGATGTTGGCTCCGCCGGAAGCCACATCGCCTTCCAGCTCGGTATCCCAAGTGTATCCCCCGCCATAAATGGTTAGCCCGGGGGCGGCATGGGCGAAGGAGGCGGTAGTCAGTAGCGCGGTAACCAACAAGCCGGCATGTTTCATGGGACGTTCCTCATTGTTCTGAATTTGCTCCAGTATTGCAGGTACGGAGGGTGGCACCAAGTGAAGGCGGAGTCTGTTATCATTACGACCACACTGCGTTAACTGCTTGCCAGTGCCTCAGGGCACTGCCTGAACCGATGATGACCCTATGTTCCTTGATGAAATGCCCGGCAAATTTCGTTACCCGCAGCCGGAAGATGCTGAAGACAAAACGTTGCTGGCGGACATCCAACGCAAGGGCTGGCACCATTTTGCTGTCTCCGGCGGCGATGGCCTGCCCGGTTATACGTTCAGTGTGGGCCACTTTCTCAATCTGGATCACCCGGAATTGATTGTGGTCGGGCTGAAGGATGCACTGGCCAGCAAGTTGCTGGATAGCGCTGCGGTACGCATCCGTGGGCTGAAAAAGCCCTATCAGCCGTACCGTCTGTATAACGATATTGCCGATGGCCTTGAAGTGATGTTCTTGCCGGTGGCCTTTCCGCACTACAAGGAATACCTGGGCTTCGCTAACTGGTTCTACCAGAGTTTGCCGGCGCCGTATCCGGCGTTGCAGATGGTCTGGCCAGACCCGAAAGGCGTGTTTCCTTGGCAGCCCGATTATGATGTGCGTTTTCATCGCGCTCAGCCGCTGCTGGGCAAGGCCCCGGCCTCACCGCTGAGCCAGCGTTAATCGTCTGTTGAAAGCCCTTATTTGTTAAGGGGCATTTTTTATGGAGAAAGAGAGAGCATCATGGCGAATTCACTGCAGAAGCAATTAATGAAAGCGGGGCTGGCGGACGAGAAAAAAGCCCGCAAGGCCAAGCAGCAGAAACGTGAGGATGTGAACAAAGCCAAGCGCGGCGAAATTGAGATGGAAGATCCGGCGGATCGTGCCCGTCGACTGCGAGAGGAAAAGGCCGAGGCAGATCGCCAGCGCGAAGCCCAGCGTAAGGCCGAGCGTGAAAAGAAAGAAATTGCCGCACAGATCAAGCAGATGATCGAGCAAAGTCGGCTAGAGCGGAATGGCGAGGTCGCCTTCCAGTTCGTGCAGGACAAGAAGATCAAAAAAGCCTACGTAACTGGTAAACAGCAGAAACAGTTGGAACGAGGACAGATCGCCATTGTCGCCTTAGGTGAGAGCTTCGAGTTGGTGCCCACAGTGGTAGCGGAAAAAATTCGCCAACGGGACGCAGCTGCGGTGTTGTTGCTCAATGAGCGTGGCACTGAAGCGGCGGACGAAGATGATCCCTACAAAGACTTCCCGATTCCCGACGATTTGATGTGGTAGGGCGCCCGGTACCGGCTACAAGCAACAGGGCTCCCTCTATCCATTGTTTTTACGAAATCGAGGGGGAGAGGGCTAACCTTGCCAAGTGAAGATGCCGCACGTAGTTCCGTGCGGCCCGAAGGCTGAGCGCAGCGAATAACGCCCTACGCAGGCCCCCACAGATTCTTCCCATCACGTTTACAACCAAGCAGGCCAGAGCCATGACCGTAACCCCTAAACTGGGCACCCGCCATTCCCTTGAAATTCTAAAGGTCATCCGTAACGGTTTGCTGCTCGATGGCGGCGAGTTGGGCGAGGTGCTGCTGCCGTCCCGGGAAGTGGAAAACCAGTCTCTGGCTCCCGGCGACAGTGTCATGGTGACGCTGTACAGCGACGGTGACGCGCGCCCCATGGCGAGCTTGCGGACCCCGAGAATACAGCTTGGCCAGGTGGCGTTATTGAAAGTGGTGTCCACCAGCAAGGTCGGTGCGTTTGTCGATTGGGGCATGCCCAAGGATTTGCTGCTGCCGTTTGCCGAACAGAAAGGGCCGGTGCGAGAAGAAAGCTGGGTGTTGGTGATGTTGACCACGGACCGGGAAGGACGACTGATGGTCAGCGCCCAACTGGACCGTTTCCTGTCAGATACCTGCCAGGCGTATCAGCAGGGTGATGAGGTGTCGCTGGTGGCGGCGCACAGCACCGATCTGGGTTACAAGGTGGTGGTGGATAATCATGCCTGGGGGATGATTGCGGCCAGCGAGTTACGCGCCCCGCTGCGTCCGGGCCAGCGGGTGACCGGCTATGTGCAGCGTTTGCGTGAGGATCAGAAACTGAGCCTTTCCCTGAATGCGCCGGGGGCGGCCAAGAGTGATGGGCTAACGGAACAGATTCTGGCGGCGCTGGAAAACGCCGGCGGCGAGTTGCCACTGGGAGACAAGAGTTCGCCGGAAGTCATTTTTCAGACCTTCCGTTGCAGCAAGAATGCCTTCAAGCAAGCCATTGGCGGCCTCTACAAGGCCCGCCGGATTGTCATTGAAAAAGAACGTATCTTCTTTCCTGAAGGCGAATAGCGGTAAGCGCCCCGGCGTACTCCATCCGGGGCGCTTTACCCGCGTGACAATCAGAATCGATAGTCCATGTTCAGGCTGTATTTGCGAGCATCTCCGTAGTAACCCCCGTTATAAAACCCCAGGTTATTGAAGTACTTTTCGTCCGTCAGATTGCTCACGTTAGCGCCCACGGACAAGGCGGCGGTGACTTGGTAGCGGGCCATCAAATCCACCAGCGTGTAGCTTTCCTGAACGAACTTGTAGTCGGCGCTGGCCCCGGGGCGGGTTACGAACGCATAGGTTTTGTTCTGCCAAGATACCGCCGTGCCGATAGCCAGGCCGTTCAGGGCACCGCGGAAACGGTACTGGGTGGACAGACGAATCATGTCTTCCGGTGAGGTGGTGTTCAGCTCGTCGCCATCCGGGTCTTCGGTAATGCGGTAGGTGTAGCCTGCCTGTACCTGCCAGCCAGCCAGAATCTCGCCGGCTGCTTCCAGCTCAACGCCATTGGTTTCGGCGCCATCCACGGCGCGGTAGGCCTCGGCGTTGGCTGGCCCGCCGGGAATGGGCTGGCCGGTGGATTCGGCCAGGTTATCCTGATTGATACGAAACACCGCGACGGTGGTGTTTAGGCGGCCCTCATTGAGCTCACTCTTCAGGCCGGCTTCGTAGCTGTTGCCTTCTTCCGGGGCCAGAATTTGATTGTTGATGTCGCGCACGGTTTGCGGTTGAAAGATGCGGGTGTAGCTGGCGTACACCGAGTGGTGATCGGTTAGGTCATAGACCACCCCCAGGTAGGGAACCACTTCGCCATTTTCCTGATAGGATTCGCCGTCAATCGGGCCTCGCCCGTTAAAGCCTGTGGTTTCTTGTCTCCAGTCCACAACTTGCCCGCCGGCAATAACGGCAAGACGATCAGTGGGTTTGAAGCGGGCGGTGGCGTACAGGCTTGTTTGGCTGCTGCTCTGGTCCTCCACGGTGGTAGGCGCGGCCCAGGCCGGTTTTGGAATGTCGCCATTCCAATTAAGCAGGTCCGGTACCACGTTATTGATACTAACCGGTGACTGGCCGGTGTAATCACGCTCGGCGTCCGAATAACTGGCACCCACCACCAGTTCATGTTGGCGGCCAAACAGTGCGAAGGGACCGTTGGCGTAGACATCGAAAGTGTCCTGGGTTTTGTCTTCTACATAGCGTCCGGCCCATAGTGTCTTGCCGCTGCCATCGCGATTAAGCTGGCCGCCACCGGCGGAGGCTAGCTGAGCGTCGTAGTTGCTCTGCTGATTATTGTAGGCAAACTTGCTGTACCAGCCGTTTTCGAAATGGTGCTCCAGGTTCAGGAAAATCGTCTGGGTATCCCGGGCCCAACGGCTCCAGTCGGTGGCCGGGTTCAGGTCGCGGTCCAGGTCGGCGATGCCGCCGTCGCTGTAGAACAGCGGGATGCCGCCCCAGGTGGAGCCCTTGGGGTCATGATCCATGTAGTCCATGCCCACGGTGAGCAAGGTGTTATCGAACAGGTCAGCTTCGACCACCCCATAGAAGATCTGTTTGTCGTTTTCGTAGTGATCCAAAAAAGAGTCGCCCTGTTCGTAGGCGCTGACGAAGCGGCCCCGAACCCGGCCATTGTTGGACAGTGACCCGCTGGCATCGAATTCTCCGCGATAACCATCCCAGCTGTTTAGCTCCACACCCACTTGGCCAGTAAAATCACGGGTAGGTTTTTTGCGCACCAGGTTCACGGTGGCAGAGGGCTCGCCAATGCCGTTGAGCAGCCCGCTGGCGCCGCGCAATACTTCGATGCGGTCGTAGATGAACGTATCGGAAAGGACGGCTTGTTTCGCCTGGCCGGCCCGCGTGGAGGGAATACCGTCATAGAGGAAATTGGTGATGTCAAAGCCACGGGCAGACAGTTGCAGGCGTTCTGTGTCCTGTGTTTTTACGGTCACCCCCGGGGTACGTCGCATGACATCCGCCACACTGTTGAGGTTGAAGTCGTCCATTTGCTGGCGGGTTATCACGGAAACGGATTGCGGTGTTTCACGGGGTGACAGCACCATGCGGGTCGCGGTATTGGTGGCGTTGGTGCCATATCGATCGGTGCCTTCGGTGGTCATACTGGCATCATGCTTATCCATGCCACTGGTGGTGACATGGATATTGCCTAGTGTATGTGCCTCGCTATCGGTTGTGGTGTCGGAATATGCCGCGCCGGATGCCAGCATAAGGCTGGCCAGGGCGGAAAAACGGAAATCAAGCATGGTTCCCCCGGGAATGAATAGTATGCAGTAGCGATGCACGCAGGGTGTACGGACATCGGGAAGGTGATGGCTGGGGGAGCCTGGCGAGAATCACTTAACGCAAATGATAATGGTTTCTATTTTTGAATCAAAGTAGCCATGGAGCTACCTGTGAGGCCGGGACGATGATTATGCTGTAGGCGCTGTAGCGGCAGAGATAAGCGCAGAAGCCCTGGCACAAAGTGATGGCCCTCGCCTTTTTGCATGGGTAAGGTTTGCCATACTGTTCCTCTCTGAGTAGAGACGATTGATGATAATTAAGGAGTAACGATGAATGCTTTCCGTTTTGGCCTGATGGGGGCCTCTTTGTGTTTGGTTTTGAGTGCGCCGGCCCAGGCGTTTGATCTGAAGTCCATGACTGACTCGGCGAACAAGGCCGTGACCGACGCCTCTAACAAGGCCAACTCCAGCGTGAATCAGGCCAACGAAGCGGCCACCGGTGCCATGGATAGCGCCAACAGTCAGATGGCAGTGACCGGTGAAGCCAAGGCATTAGTGGATTCTCTCTCAACCGACCTGGGTGTCACGCAGCAACAGGCGGCAGGCGGTGCCGGTGCCTTACTGGCTATGGCCCAGAACAACCTGTCTGGTGATCAGTTCAGCGGCATCATGAACAAGGTGCCCGGTTTGGATTCGCTGCTGGGTGGCGGCGATGGCATGGCGTCTTCCATGCTGGGTAATATTGCGTCCTTGCAGGGCGTATCCACAGCCTTTAGCGCCCTAGGCTTGAGCCCGGAAATGATCTCCCAGTTCGCACCGAAAATTCTCGGCTTTCTGGATGGGGAAGGCGTTGGTGCCACTGCCTTGAACAGCCTGAAAGGTATGTGGGGTGTGGCAGGTTAAGGTGTGATGGAGCGGCGCCTTATGCCGTATTGACGGGCTGTTGGCAGGCCGGGCGAACACTATCGCCCTGTCTGCGGCGTTGAGTAATTCATGGATTCATTGTCACAGGCCGTGCTGGGCGCCTCTGTGGGCGGCGCCGTTCTTTCCCGCCCTCTGGGCCGCTGGGCTTTACTCGGTGGTGCGCTGCTTGGGACCTTGCCCGATCTGGATGTGTTGATTGACTACGGCGATGCGGTGGCCAATTTCACTGAACATCGTGGCTTCAGTCATTCCCTGTTGGTGTTGCTGCCCTTCTCTTTTTTGCTGGCCGCCTGCCTGGCTCGCTGGCAGACGCGGATTTCTTTATGGCGTTGGTGGTTATTCACCGGCTTGTGCCTGATAACCCATCCGTTGCTGGATGCTTTCACCACCTATGGCACGCAATTGTTCTGGCCACTAGGCGTGCCGGTGGCCATCAGTAGTGTCTTCATTATCGATCCGCTTTATACCTTGCCGCTGCTGATTGGCGTGCTGTGGGCGATAGCAAAGCCGTCGTCGGCACGGGTGCTGATCGGCGGCTTGGCGCTGTCCTCGTTGTATCTGGTGTGGAGCCTGGTTGCCCAGTATGCGATGACCCAGCGAGTCATGCCGGCCCTGGCCGATCGCGGACTTTCAGAGGCGCCACGATTAGTGCAGCCAATGCCGTTCTCCACTTTGCTGTGGCGGATCACCGTGCTGGGTGAGCAACAGAGGCTGGAAATTCTCACCGGCCTTCTCGATCAGGATGTGCCGTTGCAGGTGGAATCATTTCCCCGCGATGCGTCACGGCTGGCGGCGATTGAGGTGCTTCCCGCGGGACAAACCCTATTGCACTTTACCCGAGGTTTTGTGGCGGTAGAGGTGCATGGCGATGAGCTGCTGGCCACGGATATTCGTCTTGGGCTACCAGGGCTGCATCCATTCCAGTTTGTTTTGGCCACCCGCCAAGGTGCAGAGTGGCAGCCCTTAATGGCCACCCGCCGGGTGCTTCGGCCGATGACGCATCCACAGGCTTGGCCGACCCTGCTGTCTCGCACCCTGTCGCGTCCGCCGGGGTTGTGTTTGTCTACCTTGTCAGCACCGCTGGAGGGTCGCGGTTGCCGTTAATCGCACAGTAAAGGCGCTCATGGATGCGGCTGTAACGGTTTCTTTCGTCGCTGGTGATGGTGGCAGAGCCATTCAACCCAGGCATTATCGGGGTTAGTCCCAGCCAGCAAGAACCAGTTTTCCTACTGTGCTGCCGGACTCCAGCCGTCGGTGGGCTTCTTTCAGGTTGGCGGCATTAATGGTGCCCAGGCCTTCGCTGACGGTGGTCTGGACTGTGCCTTGATCCACCAGTTCGCTGAGCCGGGTAAGGATGTCGCCTTGATGCTGCATGCCGGTAGCGAACATGGCGCGGGTGAACATGAATTCCCAGCTGAAGCGCGCACTCTTGGCCTTAAGGGGATTCAGATCCAGTGGCGCACGGGCATCGACGATGGAGCAGATGCCTCCCAGCGGTGCGACGGCTTGGCAGGCAGTGGCCCAATAGTCGTCCAGATTTTGGGTGATGAAGATGCCGTCAATCTGCGGGCAACCAATGGCCTCCAGCTGCGGTAGCAATGGCTTGCGGTAGTCCACGATATGATGGGCGCCGAGGCTTTGGCACCAGTTTGCAGAGGTTTCGCGACCCGCAGTGGTGATCACCTTAAGACCAAAATAGTGGGCGGCTAGTTGGATAGCGATGGATCCCACACCCCCTGCGCCACCAATCACCAGCACACTTTTTCCCTCACACTCTCCGGGTCGAAAACCGAGTTGATCTTCCAGTGCCTCCCAGGCGGTTAAGGTTGTGAGGGGGAGCGCAGCCGCTTCCTGCATGCCCAGGCTATTCGGTTTTTTTGCCACTAGCCGTTCATCAACGCACTGGTACTGCGCATTGCTGCCCTGGCGTTGCACGGCGCCGGCATACCAGACCCGGTCGCCCACGTTGAAGTTTTCCACTTCCCCGCCCACCGCTTCCACCACGCCGGCAGCATCAAACCCCAGTACTCGGTAACCAGGCTGATCCAGGGGGCGTTGGCGAAGCTTGGTATCAATGGGGTTGACCGAGATAGCGTGTACGGCCACCAGTAGGTCCCGGGGACTAGGAGAGGGAAGATCCAGCTGGATGTCCTCCAGGGCGTGTACATCTTCTATGGCTCTGGGTCGATTGAATCCAATGGCTTTCATTCTGGCTCCCTCGTGGATCGCTAACGTATTCTTTCAAGTGCTGGTCACAATGATTAAGCATACTTGGCTGCGCAGACTATGCCACAGTATGGTTTGATCGTCTGGTAGCAGGCCATTCCTGCGCTTCGGGATAGCAAAAGGGAGAGCACAATGAAGTTTGCAGAATACCGCCAGTTTGATGCCATCGGGCTTGCCGAGCTGGTGGCGCGGGGGGAGGTCACGGCGATGGAATTACTGGAGCTGGCGATTGCCCGTGCCGACGCGGTGAACCCGCAATTAAATGGTTTGATTATTCCGTTGTACGACATGGCCCGAAAACAGGCCGCGGGGCCCTTGAGTGGACCGCTGGCGGGTGTGCCCATGCTGGTAAAAGATCTTTTTCAGGAAATAGGCGGTGCGCCCAACTATCAGGGCAATAAAGCGCGCAAGGCCCGTGATGTCCATGCGCAAAGAGATTCTACCCTGGTGGCACGCTGGAAACAGGGCGGGCTGGTACCGTTCGGCCGCACCAATACACCGGAATTTGGCGCCAAGGGCGTTACCGAGCCGGATTCGTTCGGGCCGGCGCGTAACCCCTGGAACCTGGATCACACTCCCGGTGGCTCGTCCGGGGGCTCGGCAGCCATGGTGGCTGCGGGTGTGGTGCCGGTAGCCGGCGCCAATGATGGCGGCGGCAGTATTCGGATTCCCGCTGCCTGTTGTGGGCTGTTCGGGCTCAAGCCGGGCCGTGGGCGCACCCCCTGGGGGCCGGAATTTACTGAGGCCATGCATGGAATAGCGGTAAACCACGTGCTGACCCGTAGCGTCCGTGACAGTGCGTTGCTGCTGGATATTACCCAGGGTGACGAGCGTGGCAGCCTGTTTCAGATTGCTCCGCCGGAGCAGGCTTACGCCCTGTCTGCGGCCAGTCGCCCCGGCAAGCTGCGTATTGGCTTTTCGACTCGCTCGCCGCTAGGCACCGATGTGGATTCAGAGGCGATCCGGGCGGTGGAGAAAACCGTGGCGTTGTTACGGGACTTGGGCCACGAAGTGGAAGAGGCCGAGCCGCAGATGGACGCCAAACAGATGTGCATGGATTGGCTGTCGGTTTGGTTTGGCCAGTGTGCTGCCGAAGTGGATGAGGTGAAGACTATTACCGGTTGCGGTGATGAGGGCTTTGAGCTGGACACTCTGGCCATTGCCGCTTTTGGCCGTGCTACCCCGGCCCATGAATATGTGAAGTGCCAGACCCGTTGGCAGCTATACATGATCGCCATGGATGCTTTCCTGGAACAGTACGATTTCTGGTTGACCCCTACTCTGGCGTCACCCCCGGTCGGCATCGGCGCTATGACGACACCGCCGTGGCAACAGACCGCTCTGAAGGTGTTACTCAAGGTAGGCGGGGAAAAGCTGTTGATGAAAACCGGCATGATTGAGCAGGTGGCCATAGAAAACTTCAAATACATGCCGTTCACCCAGTTTGCCAATGTCATTGGTGTGCCTGCCATGTCGGTGCCACTGCACTGGTGTGATTCTTCTTCAGGAAACATGGGCCTGCCGCTGGGTTCCCAGTTTGTTGGTGGCCATGGGGATGAAGGCAAGCTGCTGGCTCTGGCGGCGCAACTGGAAGAGGCGGCACCGTGGTTCAACAAGGTGCCGATGTAATGCCCTGCCGGAGCGTATCGCAAGGTAGGGTTCGTAAGGCCCACGGCTACTGCTCCTCACGTTCATCGACAATCGTAGAAGGCCTTACAAAGATTACAAAATGAATATTGTTCTCATTTGATAATGGTTATTGTTTAGGGAATACTCTCCCCCGTTTTGATTGATAGGCAATGTGGGGGTAGAGGATGAAGCGGTCTTTGGGGATGCCAATTCTGGCAGGTGTTGTGGCTAACGGCCTAGCTTTACCGGCGGTTGCGCAGGAGGATACGGCCCATGAACTGGGTGCGGTCACGGTAATTTCTGCCGCTGGTTTCGAGCAGAAAATTACCGCTGCTCCAGCCAGTATTTCGGTAATTAGCCAACAGGAACTGCATAGCCGGCCTTTCACCTCCGTGGTGGATGCGGTGCGTGAGCTGGAAGGGGTCGATGTGGGGGAAACCCGTGACAAGACTGGCCAGTCCACCATCTCCATGCGGGGCATGGGGGCGGACTATACGCTAATCCTCATTGATGGCCGTCGGCAAAATAATCACGGTGATATCTACCCCAACAATTTTGGCGGCAACCAGTTTAATCATATGCCGCCGCTAGAAGCCATTGAACGCATCGAAGTTATCCGTGGGCCGGCGTCCACTCTTTATGGCGCGGATGCCATTGGTGGGGTGATTAATATCATCACCAAAAAAGAGTACGAAAAATGGGGCGGCAGCATCAACGTGAGTCGCACTATTCAGGAATATGACCAGTACGGTGATGCGACCTCAACGGATTTCTCCGTGTCTGGCCCGTTGGGCGATCAGTTTGGCCTGGCGTTGCGAGGCAGTCTCTACGACCAGGATGCATCCAGCCCGGAATATGATCCGGTGACCGATCCGAGTGGGGTACTCCAGGAGAGAGAGCTTGGTTTTGGCAGCGGTGGTCGTACCGTAGACAATGAGGACACGGCTCTGGGTTTCACTTTGCGGTGGACCCCCACGGATAATCAGCGTATCTCGCTGGATTATGATGATTCCGTGCAAACCTACGACAACTCAGAGAGTCAGTTGGGCACCCATGATAGCGCTGATCGGTTACCCCGAGCCGGCTATGCAGAAGACCAGGAGTTCACCCGTGAGCAAATAGCGCTGACTCACGAGGGGGAGTGGGGCTTTGGTTTCAGCAATGTTTCGTTGACCTATTTGGCCACCAATAATGAAGGGCGTACCTTGCCACTGACCGCGGATGAGCGTCAGCAATATGACGACATCGTTGCCACCAATGCGGATTGTGTTGCGGATGCCGGCAGTGACGCTTGCCTTGCCGTGCTAGGCTCCACTTTCTTGCCACGCCCGGAACGGACTCTGGAAAGCAGCGAGCTGCGCCTGGACGGTAAGCTGGACCTGCCCATCAATGATCAGCACTTTGTGGTGGTAGGTACCCAGATTCTTCGCGGTGAGTTGGAAGATGGCGTGTTCGGCCTAGAGAGTGGTGATGCGGGCGAGGTGTTTGAGAATAATTTCTGGGCGCTGTATGCCGAAGATAACTGGACGCCGGTGGAGCCGTTTACGCTGACAGCGGGTGTGCGTTACGACAATCATGAAACCTTTGGCGATCAGATTAGCCCGCGCCTCTATGGTGTTTATACGCTTTCACCAAGCTGGACGGTGAAAGGCGGTGTCAGCACGGGCTATAAGACCCCCAAAACCACTGACTTATACGACGGCATTACCGGCTTTGGCGGGCAGGGCACACGCCCCTGGGTGGGCAACCCGGATTTGGAGCCGGAAACCAGCGTCAATTCTGAAATCGCTCTTTATTGGGAAAGTCCGAACCGACATAGCGCTAACCTGACGGTGTTCCATAACGACTTTAAAGACAAGATTGTTCGCCAAGACAGCGCGTTGTGTTCAGCCACTGGTGGGCAAACGCCCTGTGTGGACCTGGGGGACTATGACACGGTGGGCGGTATTGTTACCCAGCCAATGAATGTGGATGAAGCGGTGATTCAAGGTGTGGAAGTGGCAGGGCGCTACCAGATCTCCCCGCGTTGGTCGCTACGTGCCAATTACACCTATATCGACAGTGAACAGAAAAGCGGGGAAGAGAAAGGCTACCCCCTCACCGGTACAGCACGGCATATGTTTAACGGCACGCTGGATTGGCAAACCACCCAGGCGTTTGCCATGTTTCTGACGGTAGAAGGGCGCCAGGATCGCTTCCGGGGCTTTGGCAGTACAGATGCCAGCGGTGGTGAATACTGGAAGGACTATGAGATTTATCACCTTGGTGCCCGTTTGGCGCTCAACAAATCTGTCACCTTGCATGCCCGGATTAACAACCTGCTGGATGAGGACTTTACTACCTATGAGGTGGGCTTCGTGGATGACGGTAGTGGTGGCTATGAGGTGGAGTACTACGATGACTACAACAACAAGGATGCCCGTCGTAACTTCTGGGTGGGTCTGCAAGCGACCTTCTAAGTAATGTCTTGGAAACTGGGCTGCACTCAAGTGCAGTATGGGAGTGAAAATAAAACGGCATGGTGAAGTAATTTGCCATGCCGTTTTGCTATTGCGCGACAGACGCCATCTTGGAAGCTGGATAGGGATGCACGTTTGACAGAACGGCGCCCACCTTCACCTTGCCAGACACTCGGGACCAGCTCTCTAGTTGTGACTAAGCGTGGCCATGTGGGCTGCCGGGCTGGCGGTTAAAGGCGCAGGAGGGGGTTGGAGCGAGATAAAAAGGTGTAATAGAAACGGCGACCCGTAGGTCGCCGTTAACAAGGTTGGAGCAGTGGATCAGGTATTAATTACTGATCGTTGCGGTTGGGGCGCTGTCAGGCGCACCTTTTACAGAATGAACCTTGGTTACCTTTACAATGCTGCGACCATCGTCGTGGTCCACTTCGCCGGTAAAGGAAAGTCGGGTGCCGGCTTTCATCGGACGCTCTGCAGTGAGATCTTCATCTAACTCGATCTCGACTTGGCCTTTGATGTCGCGCAGCAAATAACGCTCATCACCGAGTGCCTGAACCACTTCACCGTCCATGCGTACCTCAGTGCCTTCCTTGATGCCCTGAGTGATCGCCGCGCTGTCAGTGGTAATGATATCGCCAGCGGTAACGGTGGCGGTGGCGCCCAACAGTATTGATGCAAGAATCAATTTTTTCATGAGTCATCCTCCTTGGTATGATGTATCACAAGTTTAGTGGCTAATAAGGGCGGAACGTTCCCGGCTTTTGTAAAAGTTAAGTTAAATACGCTATGGGCCATAGGTAGCCATTAAACGTGGACGAATACCTGGGCAGGCAAGGCTGGGGTGTGGTTTCTTAACGGCCGTCTGTCGCGGGCGTTGGCTATTCTTGTGGCCCCTACTGGAGGCTGTGGCGCGAAGGTGGCTATCTCGCCCTTCAGCTGTTCTTGTTCACTTTGCCGTGTGGAAACCGGCCAGGGCTCAGGCCCCGTTGGCTTGGGGAAGCGGGGGCCACCAGTCGCTAACGGCGCCGTTTTCCCATACCGCCAAGTCTCCGAATTGCAGCAATACAAATTCGCTTTGTGTGGGGCGGAGGAATAATAGATCGTCGACCTCTAGTGCGGTGTCTTCGCTGGCGTTGTACATCATCTGGTTACTGCTGGCGCCGTATAGCGGGTTGGCCTGGATGCCAGGCGGAGAAATCGGTTCGGCTTTCCAGTAACCGCCGTAAATAAAATAGCTTTGCCGGCGATTGGTGTCCCAGCTTTGCCAGAGTTCGCCCAGTGGTAGTGGGCCGGGCAGGGGGAGGCCATTCAGTTGCTTGATCACCGGGGCGGCAATAAAGGCCGCGGGTTGGAAGCGTTGCAGTAGTGGCAAATCAAAGTCGCTGGCCTTGACCAGGCAGGAGCCGGCACTGAGTTCGTTGACCACGGTGCTGTCGTCATAGAGCGCCAGCGTTGGGCTGCCGGCACCGTTAAAGCACAGGTCTTGTTTTCGATAGGTCGGATTCAGTCGGTACAACCTGTGGATATACTGGTGGTAGAGGGCCTCCGTTTCCCGGTGGCCTTCTTCTGCGCTCTGTACAAAACCGGGTAGTCTACCCACGTGAGCGTCGTAGCCCATGAAGCCACTAAAGCGTAGCTGCTCGGGGTGGGCCTCAATCAGCGCGATCATGGCGTCCAGTTGCTGGGGGTCGGTAAGCCCGCCCCGGTGCAGGCCCACATCGATTTCAATGTTGATGTTGAGACGTCGTTGCTGCTCGCGGGCAAGGCTCAGGTATTGCTCTAGGCGAGTGGAGGAATCAATCAGCCACTGCAGTTGTTGGTCCGGTTTGAACGGGCTGGGATGGCTCTGTTCATTGTGGCTCAACTCAGAATAGAAACGTCGTGCTGCCCGAATCGGCATGGGTTTACCCAGTAGCATGTCACAGTCGGGTTCGGCATCGGCCAGAGCGTTCATAAAAGGTTGATGGAATACCATTATCCGCCGGCTGCCGGTGTGGGTCATTACTTCCTGAATAAGGGGGACGCTGGGTAGGGATTTGGCCACGATGCGAAGCTGGCAGTGGCGGGGCATCATGCTCATCAGTGTCTTGCAGTTGGCGGCCAGTCGTTGGCGATCGATGAGCATCAAGGGGCGGCCCGGTCCGACGCGACGCAGGTAGTCGTTGATGGTTTGAAAGTAATCGCCGTGGGGTTGGCCCTGATTGCTCGGCCTTAGCAGCCAGCCACTGGCGGCCAGGGTGGCCATCGCGATTAGAAGTCCACGGCGTTTCATAAACGCCCCCTTTTGCTATCAATGAAGACGGTGCAGGCAAACCTCGCACTACGTAAACAGCGTCTTGAGATGGTCATTCAGCATGCGTCCTTGTGGGTCCAGCTCACGACGTACCGCTTGAAAGCGCTCAAAAGCGGGGTACAACTCCGTCAATTCTTCGCGTTCCAGGCTGTGAATTTTGCCCCAGTGGGGGCGTCCGGCGTAGCGGCGCAGAATAGGTTCAACCACACCGAAGAGGGGCTGATAGTCCTGTTCGTAGTATTGGTGTATAGACAGGCTGGCGCTGGGTTGCTGATAGAACATGGATAGCAGGTTGTTGTCGGCGGCCACAAAGCGAAATTCAATGGGAAAGAAAACATTGATGTCATGCTGACGAATGGCGTCGCACACTTCTTCCAGGCAAGCCATGCCGTCTTCAGCAGGCACGCTGTATTCCATCTCGTTGAAACGTACGGTGCGATGGTTGGCAAACACCTTGTGGGACGGCCCGGTGAAGGTGGCTTCTTCGACAAATTTCGTGGCGAGCGTTTGCAAGGTTGGGGTCAGCCAGCCGGCATGCATGGCCAGTTTGCAGGCGATTTCCAGGATGTCATTTTCATCCTGGCGCGGCGGGCCATTCTTCGGGTCGTCGGTGATTTCCAATGTTTTGACGATGGCCTGCTTGCCGAGCGGGAAGGGGAAGATTTCAATATGGCGGTAGTTGTCTTTCTCCTTCTGCACATAATCCATGGCCTCACGAAGGGGCAGAGTCCAGGTTCGCTCCTTGAGTCGATAGGCTGGCTGATGGCGCAAAGTGATATCTGAGACAATACCCAGTGCGCCGACGTTACAGCAGGCGGCAAGGAAGTGATCCCCGCCATCGGCGTTTAATTCCAGTAGTTCGCCACTGGGCAGCATCAGGCGAATAGCATCCACTTGCCCGGACATGCTGGTAAGGCCGGTGCCGGTTCCGTGAGTGCTGGTGGCAATGGCCCCGGCAAGGGACTGCAAATTAATGTCCGGTTCATTGCTGAAACTGTAGCCCAGGCTATGGGCCTGGGCGCTGGCCATGGCCAGCCGGGTGCCGCCGCCCCAGGTAAACAGGTCTTCATTTTGGTGGCGTAGTCCCCCCATGGCTTCAAGCGAAATCATGGTGTCGTTAGAGGGGGCCACCGCACTGAATGAGTGGCTGCCACCAAAGGCGCGCAGGGTACCGGTGCCAGGCGTAACCGCATCGCGCAGTTCGTCCTGGTTACGGGGGAACAGTAACTGGCTTGGCTTGGCTTGCTGATTCCCTGACCAATTTTGCCAGGTGGCGGCTTTGCTCGTGTCGGCGAGCAGTTGGCTAGGGCTCATTGAGCCTAGAGCGCCAGTGGCGGCCAGGGATTTCAAAAAAGCACGGCGGTTCAGTGACGAAAAAGCAGGCATGGGCGACCTTGTTGTATTTTTCGTACGATCGTACCACGCTGGAATTTGGGCGCCACCCTGCTCTGTGAGCCGGCGCCCATTCTAGGATTATTCCGGGGTGTCGATGCCCAGTGAGGACCACATTTCATCCACCCGGGTTTTTACAGCGGAATCCATGGCGATGGCGCGGCCCCACTCGCGGGTGGTTTCGCCTGCCCACTTGTTCGTGGCATCCATTCCCATTTTGGAACCAAGGCCGGCCACTGGAGAGGCGAAATCCAGATAATCAATGGGCGTGTTTTCGATCATCACGGTATCGCGGGCCGGGTCCATGCGGGTGGTCATGGCCCAGATCACATCTTTCCAGTCACGGGCATTCACGTCGTCGTCGCAGACGATCACGAACTTGGTGTACATGAACTGACGCAGGAATGACCAAACACCCATCATCACGCGCTTGGCGTGGCCGGGGTACTGCTTCTTCATGGTGACCACGGCCATGCGGTAGGAGCAGCCTTCCGGCGGCAGGTAAAAGTCGACGATCTCGGGAAACTGCTTTTTCAGGATGGGCACGAAGATTTCATTCATGGCCACGCCGAGTACCGCGGGTTCGTCCGGCGGCCGGCCCGTATAGGTGCTGTGATAAATCGGGTTGCGGCGGTGAGTGATGCGCTCCACGGTGAATACCGGGAAACGCTCCACTTCATTGTAATAGCCGGTGTGGTCGCCGAAGGGGCCTTCGTCAGCCATGTCGTCCGGGTAAAGGTAGCCTTCCAAAACGAATTCGGCGCTGGCGGGCACTTGCAGGTCATTGCCGAGGCATTTCACCAGCTCGGTCTTGGAGCCGCGCAGCAAACCGGCAAAGGCGTATTCGCTGAGGGTATCCGGCACCGGGGTCACGGCGCCCAGAATCGTGGCCGGGTCGGCGCCCAGTGCCACGCTCACCGGGAACGGTTCGCCAGGATGTTGCTGTTGCCATTCCTGGAAATCCAGTGCTCCGCCCCGGTGGCTCAGCCAGCGCATGATCAGCTTGTTGCGGCCGATCAGTTGTTGGCGGTAAATCCCCAGATTCTGACGTTCCTTGTTAGGGCCGCGGGTGATGACTAGCGGCCAGGTCACCAGGGGGCCGGCATCATCAGGCCAGCAGGTCTGTATGGGCAGTTTGTACAGGTCCACCTCGTCGCCTTCCAGCACCTTTTCCTGGCAGGGGCCGGAGCTGGACACCTTGGGGCTCATGCTCAGGACCTTGCGAAATACCGGCAGTTTTTCCCAGGCATCACGGAAACCCTTGGGCGGCTCCGGCTCCTTGAGAAACGCCAGCAGCTCCCCCAGCTCGCGAAGCTCTGCCACCGAGTCACGGCCCATGCCCAGTGCCACCCGCCGTTCAGTGCCGAACAGGTTGCCCAGCACCGGAGTGCCAAACCCCACCGGGTTTTCGAACAGCAAGGCTGGCCCGCCGGCTCGCAGAGTGCGGTCACAAATTTCCGTCATTTCCAGTTTGGGATCCACCGGCGCAGTGATGCGTTTAAGCTCGCCCAGCTGTTCCAGTTGGCTAATGAAGTCTCGAAGATCGCGGTATTTCATGGCGTTCCTTGTTAATTCGGTAACCGAGCGGGTTGTGTGGCGAGTATAACAGTAAGGGCGGCGAACACTGGGGGGCAGAGATACGAAGCAAAAAACCCACAACCTAAGGGGCTAGCGGCAGAGCCCCAAACGACAAAACCCCGGCGAAGCGGGGTTTTTGCCTGTTACCTGAAGCGTGCGGAGGGCCCTGGTTTTGAGGCTACTTGCGCTTCATGGAATCGAAGAATTCCAGATTGGTTTTGGTCTGCTTCATGCGGTCGATGAGGAATTCCATGGCGCCAATTTCGTCCATGGGGTGCAGCACCTTGCGCAGGATCCACATCTTCTGCAGTTCGTCTTCGCTCACCAGACGTTCTTCACGACGGGTGCCGGATTTGCGGATATTCATGGCTGGGAACACACGCTTCTCTGCCACCTTGCGGTCCAGATGCAGTTCCATGTTGCCGGTGCCTTTGAATTCCTCGTAGATCACTTCGTCCATTTTGGAACCGGTGTCGACCAGAGCGGTGGCGAGGATGGTCAGGCTACCTCCTTCCTCGATGTTCCGCGCGGCACCGAAAAAGCGCTTGGGCTTTTCCAGGGCGTGGGCATCAACACCACCGGTGAGTACTTTGCCTGAGCTGGGCTGCACGGTGTTGTAGGCGCGCGCCAGGCGGGTGATGGAATCGAGCAAGATCACTACGTCCTGCTTGTGCTCGACCAGCCGCTTGGCTTTTTCAATCACCATTTCGGCCACCTGAACGTGGCGCGCGGGTGGCTCATCAAAGGTGGAAGCCACCACTTCACCGCGCACGGTCCGGGACATCTCTGTCACTTCTTCCGGGCGCTCGTCGATGAGCAGCACGATCATGTGGGTTTCGGGATTGTTGCGGGCAATGGACTGGGCCACGCTTTGCAGCAACATGGTTTTACCGGCTTTTGGCGGAGCGACGATCAGGCCGCGCTGCCCTTTACCGATGGGTGCCACCAGATCGATTACCCGAGTGGTAATGTCTTCGGTGGAGCCGTTGCCGACTTCCATAACCAGTCGCTGGGTCGGGAATAGCGGGGTCAGGTTTTCGAAAAGGATCTTGTTCTTGGCGTTTTCCGGGCGGTCAAAGTTGATCTCGTTGACCTTGAGCATGGCGAAGTAACGCTCGCCATCCTTGGGGGGCCGGATTTTCCCGGCGATGGTGTCGCCGGTACGTAAATTGAAGCGACGGATCTGGCTGGGCGAGACATAGATGTCGTCCGGGCCGGCCAGGTAGGAGCCCTCAGCGGAACGAAGGAAACCGAAACCATCCTGCAGGATTTCCAGCACGCCATCGCCGTAAATGTCGGAGCCATTTTTGGCAGCGCGTTTAAGGATGGAAAAGATAACGTCTTGTTTGCGGGTTCTTGCCAGGTTCTCAAGGCCGAGTTCCTTGGCAATGTCCAGAAGTTCTCCAATCGGCTTCTGCTTCAGTTCAGAAAGATTCATTGGCGTCTAATTTGATGTCTTTGAATGAATTAAGAGGACGCACCACCGCAGTGCTGCAGTTGTTTTGATAATCCGGTTTATTCGGAATCTGGCCCGGCAAGCCTAAAGGGGGCCATAAGGAAAATAGGTAACCAGAGGTTCCGAGGACTAACTAAAGGAGGTGCTTTGTTAAAGCTGGTTCTGGAATCTATCACTGTGTGGGGCAGCTTGCAACAAACAAGTTGTAACTCGTGGCGAGCAGCAAAACCCTCCCCGTGGTGCGGCTGGGGAGGGCCGGAATGGCTTGCGCTTGGGTTACAGTGTGCTGTCCAAGAATGCAGTCAGCTGGCTTTTGGACAGGGCGCCGACTTTAGTGGCTTCCACGTTGCCGTTTTTAAATACGGTCAGGGTGGGGATGCCCCGCACACCGTATTTTTTCGGTGTCTCAGGATTGTCATCGATATTGATTTTGGCAATGGTCAGTTTGTCGCCGTAGTCGCTGGCCAGTTGCTCAAGGATCGGCGCGACCATTTTGCAGGGGCCACACCAAGGCGCCCAGTAATCGACCAGCACGGGGCCGTCTGCGTTGATGACCTTGGCTTCGAAGTCTGCGTCGGTCACGTTAATAATCTCGCCGCTCATTGAATTCTCCTGATATAAAGGTTTCAAAGACCCGTCACGGTTGCTTAGTGGCCTCTGTGATGGTGAATAATATCAGGTTGCGGGTGATGAATTTCAAGCGAGGTGGTTAATTATCGCTGTAGTTGCTGCCTATGACATCGTAACGCCATGATTTTTGGATAGAATCGGCCCAAAAGAAGGAGTGAATATGGAGCATGGCGAACATTTGGCTGCCATTGATTTGGGCTCGAACAGTTTTCACATGGTGGTAGCCCGGCAGGCGCAGGGAGAAATCCAGATTCTCGACGGATTGTCGGAGAAGGTGCAATTGGGGGCCGGCCTAGACCGGGAAAATCGCTTGGATGAGGAAACAGTGGAGAGGGCGCTGGAGTGCCTTGGCCGGTTTGCCCAACGGATTGCCGGAATTCCACGCGGTAGCGTGCGGGTGGTGGGGACCAATACCCTGCGCCAAGCCCGTAATGCCCGGGATTTTATCCGCCGCGCGGAAGCCGTGTTGGGCCACGATATTGAGGTGGTAGCCGGACGAGAGGAAGCGCGGCTGATTTACCTGGGGGTGGCCCACACCTTGGCTGATGACGCTGGGCAGCGGCTGGTGGTGGATATTGGCGGTGGTTCCACTGAGCTGATCATTGGTGAGCGGTTTGAATCCACGGAAACCGAGTCGTTGCATATGGGCTGTGTTAGCTTTGCCCAGCGTTTTTTCCCCAATGGCGAGATCACGGAAAAAGCCTTTGATCGGGCGGTGACGGCGGCACGCCAGGAAGTGTTATCAATCCATGCCAATTATCAGCGCCTTGGCTGGCAGCAGGTGGTGGGGGCCTCGGGCACGATCAAGGCAATCAGTCTTGTGTGTGTGGAGAACGGTTGGTCGGAATTCGGCATTAGCATGGAAGGGATGAAAAAAGCCCGTAAACGGGTGATTAAAGCTGGTGCCGCAGACAAGCTGGGATTGAAGGGGTTACGTGAGGATCGACAGCCTATTTTTGCTTCTGGTCTGGCCATTTTGTACGGCATTTTCGAGCAGTTAGGCATTGAACAAATGGATGTTTCCAGTGGCGCTTTACGTGAAGGGTTACTGTACGACTTACTGGGGCGCTTTGGTCACGAGGATGTGCGTGATCGCAGTATTCAAGCGCTGATGAATCGCCATCATGTGGAAAGCAGCCAAGCAGAGCGAGTGTGTGCCACAGCCCAGACGTTATACCAGCAGGTAGCCAGTGATTGGCAGATCGAGGGAGCCGAGGCCGCGGATACGCTCCGTTGGGGCTGTTTGCTCCATGAGGTGGGATTGGCGGTGTCTCATAGCCAGTTTCACAAACACGGTGCTTATCTGGTGACT
Organism: Alcanivorax sp.; assembly: GCF_040119285.1. Classification (GTDB taxonomy): domain Bacteria; phylum Pseudomonadota; class Gammaproteobacteria; order Pseudomonadales; family Alcanivoracaceae; genus Alcanivorax. Next base: position 39,985 of record NZ_JBEDTY010000039.1, on the reverse strand, counting down.
AACTCGGATCTGCCCGGTTTTTCTCGTCAGGAGCAGCAGATGGTGGCGTTGATGGTGCGCGGTCATCGTCGCAAGGTGCCCTTGGCTGCGCTGGCGGAATTGCCGGAGGATGAACAAACCTGCTTGCTGCGACTATGTTTGGTACTGCGTTTAGCGGTGCGGTTGCACCATGCCCGTAGTGATGAAAAGGTGCCTGAAATTCACGTGCAGGCAACGGGTAATCGTCTTGCCATTACCTTTCCGGTTGGCTGGTTGGAGCAGCACCCGCTTACCCAAGCGGACCTGGAGCAGGAACTCGATTACTTTCAGGCGGCAGGGTACCAGCTGGTGTTGGCGTGAAAGGAATCGCTGCGAGCCGCTAGCGATGAGGAAAATAGCCTTAAAATGGGGGGCGCGCTTTAGCCGGCGCAACCCCTTTAAAGTTAGAAGCTGTTCATCCCCCTAGTGTATCGAGCAGGCTCTGTTGGGCAATGAAATGCTCTTCGCCGTTTTGTGGTTGCACCCGCTGGTAGTGGCCGTCTGGCTGCAGCTCCCAGGCGCGAGAGTTGTCGCGCAGATAGATGTGCAGGCCCTGCTCCAAGATCTGTGCCTTGAGAGCGGGGTCATTGATCGGAAAACACGTTTCCACACGGTTGAACAGATTGCGCTCCATCCAGTCGGCGCTGGAGCAATACACCAGTTCGTCACCGCCGTGGTGGAAATGGTAGATGCGGGTGTGTTCCAGAAAGCGGCCGATAATAGAACGCACGCGAATGTTCTCCGACAGGCCAGGAATTCCGGGCCTCAGGCAGCATATGCCCCGTATGATTAGGTCGATTTCCACGCCCGCTTGGCTGGCCCGGTACAGGGCCTGCATGATATTTTTTTCTGTCAGGGAATTGAACTTGGCAATAATGCGTGCAGGTTTACCGGCCTGGGCTTGTGCGGTTTCAAAGTCGATCCACTCGATAATCGAGGGGTGTAGGGTGAACGGCGAATGCTTGAGCTGCTTCAGCCGGGCCGCCTTACCCATACCCGTCAATTCCTGAAATATCTTGTGCACGTCCTGGCCCATACTCTTTTCGCAGGTCATCAGGCCATAATCTGTGTATAGCTTGGTCGTTTTTGTGTGGTAATTGCCGGTGCCTAGATGCACATACCGTTTGATGCCGTCACCATCCCGGCGCACCACCAGAAGCATTTTGGCATGGGTTTTATAACCCACCACGCCGTAGACCACGATGGCGCCGGCTTCCTGTAGGCGGCGGGCTCCTTCAATATTGGACTCTTCATCAAAGCGGGCGCGGAGCTCGACAATGGCGGTGACTTCTTTGCCATTGCGGGCAGCGGTTTCCAAATGGTCGAGGATTTCTGACTTGGTGCCAGTGCGGTATAGCGTTTGCTTGATGGCTAGCACTTTGGGATCGCGGGCGGCTTCGGCCAGCAGGTTAATCACCGGCTGAAAGGACTCATAGGGGTGATGCAGCAGGATATCGCCTTGGTCGATGGCATCAAAAATGGTTTCGCTCTTTTTCACCACTGGCGCTAATTTGGGGGTGAAGGGTGGGTAGTGCAGACGCGGCCGGTTTACGCTGGTGAACATGCGGGCCAGATTTACCGGGCCATTTACTTCGTACAGGTCTTTTTCGGTAAGCTCAAACTGCTCTAGCAGATAGTGCATCAGGTGCTGTGGGCAATTGTCGGCTACTTCCAGGCGCACTTCGTCTCCATAGCGGCGTGATAGCAGCTGACCTTTCAGGGCGCTGGCCAAATCCTCTGCTTCTTCGTCCACTTCCATGTCCGCATTGCGGGTTACTCGGAACTGGTAACAGCCGGTGGCCTTCATGCCTGGAAACAGGTCGGACACATGAGCGTGGATCATGGAGGAGAGGAAAACGAAGTTATCGTCACCGCTTTCACTGATTTCATCGGGGATGCGAATGAGCCTGGGCAGGGACCGGGGTGCGGGTACAATGGCGAGCCCTGTGGAGCGACCGAACGCATCCTTGCCGTCCAAGGGTACGATGAAGTTCAGACTTTTGTTTACCAAGCGAGGGAAGGGGTGCGAAGGGTCTAGCGCGATTGGAGTGAGAACCGGATATATCTGCTCGCGAAAATACTTCTTTACCCACTCGATTTGGGCTTCGGTCCAATCTTCGCGGCGCAGAAAATCCACACCTTCTTCACGCAGGGCAGGGAGTAGTACGTCATTGAGGATACGATACTGGCGCTCTACCGCTTCGTGCGTAATGGCGCTGATGGATTCCAGCAGCTCTTCGGGCAGCAGGCCATCGGGACCGGGCTGCCCGGTATGGGTTTCCAGTTTGTTCTTCAGGCCCGCTACGCGAATTTCGAAAAATTCGTCCATGTTGCTGGAAAAAATCAACAAAAAATTTAGCCGCTCCATCAATGGATGGTTTTCATCCGAGGCTTGTTCCAGCACGCGCAAGTTGAACTGCAGCAGGCTGAGTTCCCGATTCAAATAATAATCCGGATTGCTGAGGTCGCCGTGGCTGGCGATGACATTGTGCTCGTTGCCACTTTGTTCATTGGAGGAAGCATTCATAGTGTCGTCCTGACCGGAACCTTTGAAGATGGGGCTTATTTCATGACATTAATGTGACGCGGTGATGACAGGGACGAAGAATTCCGACTATCTTCACAATACGCCTGATGCGGCTGGGCGGAAATGCCGGCATTGAACACTCTTCCTGTGGCTCGCATGGAGGGCGAAGTGGAAGTCCTTTCCTGAGCGATCAAATGTAAACTATAATGCGAATCATTGCTGTTAATGTTTATTTGGAGCTTGCCGATGGTTTGCCAATACCGCGCGATTTGGGGCGCGCCATGGGTGAGAGCGTGCCTGCTTTCACTGATCCCTCTGGCCGTACAGGCTGAAGACACCCCTGAAGCTAATGTAATTCCTGCGGTGGAGGTGAATGCCGGTGCTGAGGAAGGTGCGAGCTATATCACGGAGCAACAAGCGGCGAAGACCGGCAAGCTGGATGTGGCTGTGGAAGACACCCCGTTTGCGATCAGTGTGGTGAACGAAGAGTTTATTCGAGACACCGGAGCCAAGAACATTGAGGATGCCCTGAGGTACAGCTCTGGAGTGTACGCAGGGGCTTTCGGCTTCGACACCCGCGGGGATTGGGCCAAGGTGCGAGGCATGGATGCGTCATTCTATCTGGATGGTCTGCGTTCCATTTACGGGAGTTATAACAGTGTGCGCACCAATGTGTACGCGCTGGAGCAAGTTGAGGTGCTTAAAGGGCCTTCCTCGGTACTTTATGGCCAGTCAGAGCTGGGCGGCATTATTAATTCTGTGTCCAAATTGCCGAAGCCGGTACAGCAGGGTGAGCTTTGGGCGCAGGCAGGCTCTTTTGATCGCAAGCAGCTGGCTGCGGATGTGACCGGGCCCTTGTCCAAGGACGGCAAGCTGCTGTACCGATTGGTGGCGCTCAAGCGCGACAGCGGTACTCAGGTAGATTATGTGGACGATGATGGTTTTCTTTTCGCGCCGTCCATTACGTGGCTGGCCACAGATAACACCACCATCAGCGTGTTGTTTAATGCTCAGGAGAACTCTGGTGGTGTGTCCGCGCAGTTTCTGCCTGCAGAGGGAACGATTGACCCGGGCGTGAGAGGTGATGTTCCTTCGGAGACTTTTGTGGGTGAGCCTGACTGGGATCGTTACGATCGTGAGAAAAATGAAGTCACCCTGTTTGTCGATCATCGCCTCAATGAGGCTTGGAATATTGCTGCCACCGGCCGTTACACCTCCTCCAGCTCAGAGACTCGCCAGCATTGGGCGGCTATCGGTGCTGGGGTCGCACCTAATGGTGATACACCGCGCACCATCTATATGGCGGACAATGATACTGAAGTAAAAAACGTTGATATCCGTTTGGAAGGGGATGTTGATCTAGGGGTTACCCGGCATCGCCTGGCTGTGGGCGTGGACCGACAGGATGCGTTGTGGGAACAAGGCAATTACTTCTACGGCTATGGGCAGGGTGGCACAATCAATTTGTATAACCCTGCTTATGGCACAGTTAACTATGCTGCACTGAACCCGGTTGATCGCCCAGACAATCAAATTAAGCAGAGCGGTATCTACGTCATTGATCACATGGATATTGGCAACTTCGCCATTTCCAGCGCCCTGCGGCATGATAATTCCACCAACAAAATCCTGGCGGTATCAGGGCCGGATACCAAGCGTGATGATGAAGAAACCACTGGCCGTCTTGGTGTTATGTACCACTTCGCGTTTGGCCTATCGCCGTACTTGAGTTACTCACAGTCATTTACTCCGAACTTGGGCGCTAACGCAGCAGATCAAAGCCTCGACGCCTCGACAGGGGAGCAGGAAGAAGCGGGTCTGAAATATCTCAATGATAGTGGCGACTTTTCGGTAACGGCTGCCTATTTCTATATTGAGGAAACCAACCGGGTGATTCCTTCTGGCCAGGCTCAGCAAGTGGATCAGATTGGTGCCAAGTCCGAAGGTTGGGAGCTGGAAATCAAGAAAATGCTGGGCAACCTGGAGGTACAGGCTAGTATGACGGATCTGCGTGCCATTGATGATGAAAATGGTGTAAGGCTGCCTTACGTGGCGGATCGTTTGGTCTCTGGCTGGGGCAAGTACGCGCTTGAGAATGGCCTGCGCGTTGGTGGGGGTGTTCGTTATATTGGTGATAATGTTGGTTTTGGCGGCGGGCCGAAAGTCCCCGCTGAGACCTTGTATGATGTAATGCTTGGTTACGGTATCCAGAACTGGGATTTAAGCATGAATGTCCAGAACCTCACCGATGAAGAATATATTTCCTGGTGTCGTGGGCCCGGTACCGATTGCGGGTACGGCGAACGACGCACCGTTACTGCTAACGCTCGCTATCGTTTCTGATAACGATAGAAGGGTCAAAAAGCCGGCAAATCTGCCGGTTTTTTGTGGCTGGCTTCAGAGTTCTTTCACCCCTTGGGACGCCCTGGATTGCTGAATGATATCCAGCGATTGTTTTTCTTGCCGGTGGCGGCAAGGGTGGACGGAATCCAAAAGCTTAACACACTTAAATAGAGTGCAGATCAGTATGGCTCCTAGGGCCAGAGACCCGAAAAAAGGAGCAGAAAAAGCGAAAAAGTAGTCAGAGCGTGAGGATTGTTCGTTGCGGAGGGTAAGGCCTCAGAAGGCAGCCAATAGGGCCTTGAGAAGGCTGTAACGGCAGGAACGACAAGCCCTGGTCGCTCCTGCTTTGTCTTAATTTCGCTGCGTGTCGCGCCAGCGGTTAACGATGTTTTTTCAGTGCTTGCGCCGCCGCCTTGGCAAAGTAGGTGAGGATGCCATCGGCGCCGGCGCGTTTGAATGCCAGCAAGGATTCCATCATCACCTTGTCCTGGTCCAGCCAGCCGTTTTGGAAGGCGGCCATGTGCATGGCGTATTCACCACTCACTTGATAGGCGTACACAGGGACTTTGAATTCGTCTTTCACCCGGCGGACCACGTCCAAGTAAGGCATGCCCGGTTTCACCATTACCACGTCGGCGCCTTCCGCCAGGTCCAGGGCGATCTCATGCAGCGCCTCATCGGAATTGGCCGGGTCCATTTGATAGGTGGTCTTGTCCGCCTTGCCGAGATTACCGGCGGAGCCGACCGCATCGCGGAAAGGGCCATAGTAGGCGCTGGCGTACTTGGCAGAGTAGGCCATGATACGGGTGTGGATATGGCCGTGGGCTTCCAGGGCATCGCGAATGGCACCGATGCGGCCATCCATCATGTCTGAAGGGGCAACCATGTCGGCGCCGGCGTCGGCATGGGATAGGGCCTGCTTGACCAGTGCATCCACGGTCACGTCGTTGAGTACATAGCCGTTGTCATCAATGATGCCGTCCTGGCCGTGTGTAGTGAACGGATCCAAGGCGCCGTCAGTGATGACTCCCATCTCGGGAACGGCTGCCTTGATCGCGCGCACGGCACGCTGGGCTAGCCCCTCAGGGTTCCAGGCTTCACGGCCATCGAGGGTTTTTATATCGCCTGGGGTGACTGGAAACAAGGCCATGGCGGGAACGCCCAGATCGGCCAGCTCACGGGCCTCTTCCACCAGCAGATCAATGCTTTTACGTTCCACACCGGGCATGGAGGGAACGGCTTCGATTTGATTGCTGCCTTCCAGTACAAACACCGGGTAAATCAGGTCGTCAACGGTGAGGGTGTGCTCGCGCATCAGGCGGCGGGAAAAATCATCGCGGCGCATGCGGCGCATACGTATGGCGGGCCAGGAAGCACGGGTGACAGACATGCGCAGGGTTCCTCTAGTAGTATGGGCGCGCCTGGTGCTGGGGTAAGCTAGTTCAACGTTAAAACGCGAAGCATGCCAATGCCATCTTGGCTTTCTGGGCTGCGCGCTTTTGAACTTTCAATGCATCCAATCGCATTACAAACAACACGCCTATGGATGTGTTGGCATCAGGCTGAATCACGTGAGTTTAGCAAGAGCGGTAGACGATGGAAAAACAACCGGCCTTTCATTTGGCTTTTCTGGTGAATGATCTGGAAGACGCTGCGGATTTTTATTGCCGCGTGCTGGGTGGGCGTCGTGGGCGCGATGCTCCGAACTGGGTGGATGTGGACCTGCACGGACATCAGCTCTCCTTGCATAAAGGTGAAAATTTAACGCCGATCCAGGGCTACAGTGAGGTGGACGGCCATCCAGTGCCGATGCCACATTTTGGCGTGGTGCTCGGCTTTGCCTGCTGGGAGGCCCTGGTGGAGCGGATTTACCAGCACCAGTGGCCGTTTCTGCTTAAGCCTCGTGAGCGATTCGCGGGGCAGCCCGCGGAGCAAGGAACGTTCTTTGTTCAGGACCCCTCTGGCAACACCTTGGAGTTCAAGGGGCTGCGCGAATTGCACCGGATCTTCGAGGTATAACCCCATGGGCCGCTGGCGACCGAAGGGCAAACCTGCCTCCAAGTACATCACCGTTGAGGGATACCACAAGCTCAACGATGAGCTGCAATATTTGTGGAAGCAGAAGCGCCCTGAGATCACCCAGTCGGTGCAGGAGGCGGCCGCCCAGGGCGATCGCTCGGAGAACGCAGAATACATCTACGGCAAGAAACAGCTGCGGGAAATTGATCGCCGGGTGCGTTTTCTTAGTAAGCGTCTGGATGACATGACGGTGGTTGACCGGGTGCCGGAAGACCAAAGTCGGGTGTTCTTTGGTGCTTGGGTGGAGCTGGAAAATGACACCGGAGACACTGAAACCTACCGGTTGGTGGGTCCAGATGAAACCGATGCGGGAAGGGGCTATATCAGTATTGATGCGCCATTGGCGCGAGCCTTGCTCAAGAAACAGGTGGATGACGAGGTGGAGGTGCGAACCCCTGCCGGCGAGCGTTGTCTGTTTATCAACCGCATTTGGTACGAAGAGCCTGCACGTCGGGATTGAGCCTAGGCTTGTACAGGCGCGTATGGGCTGGTGGTCAGGCTCGCTTGCCAAAATAATAGAGGAATTCTCCGCCGATGAGCGCTAACAACCGTATCTGGTTTTTTATTCGCAAGTCGCTGCTGGGTGGGCTCACCATCCTGTTGCCGATTTCCATTATCGTGTTCTTCTTCAAATGGATTTATCAGACAGTGACTGAGCTGATTTCTCCTTTTACCTCGGTGTTTATCAGTGCTTTCGGATTGCCAAAGTTTGTCGCGGATTGGCTATCGGTGCTGGCGGTCATGGTGCTGTGTTTTCTGGTTGGCACCCTGGTGGCAACCCGAGTGGGGAGCTGGGCCTGGCAGCAGTGGGAAGAACATGTGATGACTCGCTTACCCGGCTACACCACGGTGCGTGAACTGATTGCCCAGTTGATGGGCAGTAGTGCGGATAGCCCATTCAGCCGGGGCGAAGTGGCGCGGGTGTGGCTCTATGGAAGAGAGGCTGACGTGTCTGTTACTGCGTTGGTTACTTCTCGCCACGCGGATGGCCACGTCACCGTATTTGTACCCACTAGCCCTAACCCCACCAGCGGGTTTATTTATCATCTAGATGCTTCGCTGGTGGAGCTGCATCCGGAAATCGGTGTGGAGAGCATGATGAAAACGGTGGTTTCCTGCGGGGCGGGCACGGCAAACTTGTTCAAGACAGATACCCCTAAAGTGCCCTAGCGGTTTCATTTAAGCCGCTAGGGCGCTGAGTCGAGTTTGCATCGCGGAGCCCCGCGCTCCTATAAAAGAAGTGGGGTTTGCGGACTTCAGGTGCTTAGCTCACCCCTTTTTCGGCAAACGCCTGGCGCATAAAGTCCCGCATGGCTTTCAGGTATAAGCCCTGATCCAGGTGTAGCAAGTGGTTGCCTGGGAACCAATGCACATCACAGTTGTTCCAGTGTTGGCGTAACAGGTGGCTATGTTTTGGGGGGGCGAATCGGTCGCCGGCACCACCGATGATCATGCGCCCGCTTTGCGGTACTTGGCAGGGCCAAGTGAGGGGCGAGTGCAGGGCGGTGATTTCACGAAGGCCTGCGGTGTTGGTGTCATAGATGCGATTGAGTAGCTTCACTTGTTGGTTGATTGGAAACCAGCTCTTCATCAAATCAATCACGCTGACCAACGGCACATTGGGTATCGCAAAGGCCAAGTCTTTTTCTAGTGCGGCCAGCAGGCCAGTCGTGTAACCGCCCAGGGATATGCCGGTGGCTCCGATGGCGGGGGAGCCTTGTTCGCGTAACATTTGCATGAACAAACGCAAGTCATGAATAGCGTGGGCGAAGGTTTCGTTGAGTAGCGCCATGCCTTGGCTGAAAAACTCCGCGCCACTGAACGGAGCGAAACGGCTTTTGCGCCGGCCATGGAACGGCAGCGTATAGAGCAGTACATCGAATCCCTGCTTGTAGAACCAGGGCAGCGCCAGCCAGCGAGTGTTGAGCCAGTAAGGGTCGGCCACAAACCCATGAATCATTACCAGCGTCGGTCGCGGGCCATCGTGATGACGCCAGTGCTGTGCCCAGGCGGTGCCGTTACGGGTATGGTCCAGATAACGTTCCCTTAGGTCCGGGTTTTTAGGCACAAAAGGGGAGGCAAAATGTAAGGTATGGGCGTCGCCGTCTTCCGGTTGAAAATGGTAACTGGATACCGGTGTGCGCTTGATTTTTGCCGATACGGTGGGCGGTGTGAAAAAAGTATTGGGATCGCTCTCAGCCAGGAAAGGGCGATAGAAGTCTGTAAGCGCCCGTTCGTCGTTGAGTCGTGCGGCGTTGAGCGTGGCGGGCAGAGCCGCCACGCCGGCCATCAAGGCCAGGCCGGTACGGGCCAGTGTATCTACAGCCGCGGTACTGTTGATGCGCCAGCTGGTATCGTTATCTGCCAGGAAATGATCCGGCATGCTGTGAAAGCTGGACGGCAAGGTTTGCCACCAGGGTTGGCTGAGGGTCGGTAGGTCTTCGTTGCAGTAATCGTCTGGGTGAATCCGGGGCAGTAAATCGCTCATGCCGCCTCCTTGTGAGTAAACGCCAGTAAAGAATGTTGAAGGCGGCGCGGCAATGACAGAAACGTTCAATGATTAATGTCTAAAACCTCAACCAGGGTTGTAACGCTGAGGGCTCGATTTTTATCGCCTCAGGCCTTCGTCCCTATGCCTCTTTAATGAATGCGACAATCCGTTTCAGGTCTTTGTTCGCCTCAGGCAGGAAGGGCACCATGACTGGCCATACATGGAATACGCCGGAGCGCTCTATCCATGTCACCTTGACGCCCGCCTTCTCTGCCACGCGCTTTACGCGCTTGCTATCTGCATAAAGCAGTTCGTCGGTGCTGGCAGTAATCAGTAGCGGGCAGATATTGGTGTAGTCTCCTAGGCAGGGGGAGGCGTAGGGCTGGCTGCGGTCTTCTGGGTTGGGGGTATAGATTTCGATAGCAGTGCGAATGATGTCTGCAGACAGCATCGCATCGCTGGGGTCTAGGGCATCCAGGATGCTGTCGTCAGGAAAGGCGTTGCTGGCGGGCGAAAACGTCACCGCGCAGCGAGGTTGTTCCAGCCCTTTATCGCGGATTTGCAGCAGGGTGGCCAAGGTGAGTCCGCCACCGGCGGAATCGCCGGCAATAACGATATCCTGCGGTTGCTTGCCTAGGCTTAATAGGTATTCGTAGGCCTCCATGACTCGATTCACTGCGGCCGGATAAGGGTGCTCTGGGGCAAACGGATAGACGGGCAGGAATACCTCGGCGTTTAGTTTTTTTGCCAGCCGCCCGGCCAAGTTGTGGTAGGTCTTGGTAATGCCGCCAATGTAGGCGCCACCATGCAGGTAAAGCACCGCCATTTCCGGACGCTGCACGCTTATTCGGTCACCGATAAAAGCGGGGTGCTCCACACGGCTGAGTTTTACTCCACGAGGCAGTAGGGTCAGAACCGGGGTTTCGTTGAATACTTTACGCAGATGCCGTACCAGTTGATCCTGGTTGAGACCGGAGCGTTTGATGGTGCGCTTGGTCATGGCTTTGATGAGGCGGGCTTGAAGGCTCATAGTTAGTCCGTTATCTGGTTCGTTGTTTGTTACGGCGCCCAAACCCTGACGGGCCCGGGGGGTGGCAGGAGTGATCGGGCCAGTAGGCACTGGCCCGTGAGGACGGCCGGTTATTCGCCGGAAGTCTTGGCCTGCTCGGGTTTGGCGGCGGGTTGCAGGCCGCCATCGCCGGTGGCACTCATGGCAGGAATGCCGCCTGCTCCGTAGTACTCATCTTTCGTGAAGACATCCACTTCGATGGCCAGTAGGCACGCTTCGGTGGCAGCGTTTAGCGTAGCCAGCTCGGCGTCGGAAATTAGCCGTTGTGAAGCGGCCTCGGCGGCCAATGCTTCTACTTTACCTTTGCCCAGCTTGCGAGCTTTTTGCGCCGCCCGAATTTTTTCGCGTACGGGTTCGGCTTCGGTGGTCAGACGGAAGGCCTTGAGTAGGCGTCCCAGTCCTTGATCGCTTTCCTCTGGCATGTAGTTGCCGCCAACCAAGCGTTTGTACTGGTCGCCATAGCTTTGCAGGGCTTGCGCGGCTTGGTGACTAAGCTGATCGTTCGGTAGCTTGGCCAGCGGGTTCAGACCCAAGCCGATACGGCCAATGGTTTTCAATATCACGCCCACCGGGCCGTCGAAGTTTTCGTAGATGCCTTCGAAGGCCTGCTGGATCTGGGTGAGGCCGTATTCACCAGCGTATTGCACGAGCGCCAGATCTTCTGCCTTGCGGCCTTCCGCTTCAAAGCGGCGCAGCGCCGAGGTGGTAATGTACAACCAGGCAACGGCGTCGGCATAACGGCCAGTCAGGTTGCCACGGGCTTTCAGTTTCCCGCCGACAAAGAACATGGCCAGGTTAGTGAGCAGGCCGAAGCGGGTGGCGGCCCAGCCCAGGCGGCGATAAATGCTTTTCGTTTTTGGTTCCACGTTGGGCACTTTTACGGTCAAGAAACCGCGGGTGACGCCGCGTACCAGGCTCATAACGAAGCCCAGCAAGAACTGGATCATCCAGCCGGTGAGGTTTTTACGGAAGGCGTCAGCGTCGTCGTTTTCCACGGCTTGCACTACATTGTAAGCGTAGGGGTGACAGCGGGTGGCGCCCTGACCAAAGATCATCAGGGTGCGGGTCATGATGTTGGCCCCTTCCACGGTGACGCTCACCGGGGCCGAGTTGTAAAGGCGACCCATGGTGTTGTTGGGGCCCTGCATGACGCCGTAGCCGGCGGTCACATCCATGGCGTCGGTGCCGGTATCGCGTCCCATTTCTGTAGAGTAGGCCTTCATGATGGCGGAGGTCACAGGGGGCTGGATACCCTTGTCCACGGCGGAGCAACCAAACACGCGGGCAGCATCAAAGGCGTAGGTCATGCCGGCGGCTTTACCAATCTTGTGTTCCACACCTTCCATGCGGCCCACGGGGATGCCGAACTGTTGGCGCACCATGGAATAGGCGCCGGCGATCATGGCACCATGGCGAATGCCGCAAATGCCGGTGGCGGGCAGTGACACCATGCGCCCGCCTGCCAGAGCTTCCATTAACATCTTCCAGCCCATGCCGGTGTGTTCCACGCCCCCCAACACATTGCTGGCGGGTACGATTACATCGCGACCGACAATGGGGCCGTTGGGGAAATGCTCGCCAATGGGTTGGTGATGGTCGCCGATATGCAGCCCGTCCAAGCCTTTTTCCAGCAGCACGACGGTGATGCCTGCGTCTTCACCTTTGCCCAGCAGGTTTTCCGGATCGTGTAGGCGCACGGCCAGCGAGATCAGGTTGGAAACCGGCGCAAGGGTGATGTAACGCTTGCGGAAGTTAAGTTTGAATTTGATCTCGCCGTCGCTGTCTTTGAAGACTTCGCCTTCCGCCTTGATAGACGCCGCGTCGGAGCCGGCAGTGGGCTCGGTGAGGCCGAAGCAGGGAATAAATTCGCCGTTGGCCAGCTTTGGCAGGTAATACTGCTTTTGCTCATCGGTGCCGTAATGGCCCAATAGTTCCGCTGCCCCGAGGGAATTGGGAATCACCACCATGGCGCTGATGAGCCCTGAATGAGAGCTGACTTTGGCCATAATGCAGGACTTCGCCTGGGTGGACATGGGGTTGCCGCCGTACTCTTTGGCGATCTGCATGCCGAAGAAGCCATTCTCTGCCATGAAGGTAAACAGATGATCGGGCAGTTTGCGGGTGCGCGACAGAGCGTAGCTGTCGGCCATTCTCAGCAGTTCTTCCACAGGGCCATCAATGTAGGCCTGTTCGTGTTCGGGAAGGGTGTCGTAGTTTTCAGCGAGGATTTTTTCAAAATCGACCTTGCCGCCAAAAAATTGCCCGTCGATCCACACGTCGCCGGCTTCTAGCGCTTGGCGTTCGGTATCGGAAATCTGTGGCAGGATCTTGTTATCCCGCATCCAATTCATCAGTAGGTTAAACATGGGTCTGTTCCTGTGGGTGGTTGTGTGGCGCGCTAAGTAATGTGGCTAACGCGGGTTATTCGGTTTCCAGCACCATGGCGGCGCCGATACCGCCGGCGGCACAGGCAGTGGTTAACGCCAGCCCGCCGCCGCGGTGTTGCAGTTCGTGCAAGGTCTGGCTGATGACTCGGGCACCGGTGGCCCCAAAGGGGTGGCCGTAGGCAATGGAGCCGCCGTTGACGTTGAGCTTGCTGCGATCTACTTCGCCGAGAGCCGCGAGCCCAGTCTGGCTGCGTACATAGTCGTCATCGGCCAAGCCACGCAGGTTGCAGGCTACTTGGCCGGCAAACGCTTCGTGCATGTCTACCAGGGTCAGGTCGCTCAAGGTGAGCCCGGCGCGGGTCATGGCGGCGGGGGCGGCCAGTACCGGGCCCATTAATAGGTCGTCCTGGGGCGTGCGGGCGGCAAAGGCATAGGAGCGAATATAACCTAGCGGGGTGTAACCCAGTGCGGCGGCCTTTTTCTCGCTCATCATCAACAGGGCGCCGGCACCATCGGTGAGGGGGCTGCTATTGCCGGCGGTAACGGAACCGGTCTCCCGGTCAAACACCGGGTTGAGTTTGCTGTAGCTCTCACGTTCGGATTGTTTGCGCACCAGGTTGTCATCTTTTAAGGCGCTGCCATCGGGTAAATGGGCAGTCATCACCTGGCGATCCAGACGGCCTTCGGCCCAGGCGCGGGCTGCATTGCTGTGGGAAGCATGGGCTAGATCGTCTTGTTCTTGACGGCTAACCCCCCATTTTTTCACCATTTTCTCGGTGCTCTCGCCCATGGTTTCCCCCACCGAATATTCGGTAATGGAGGGTGCCTGGGGAAGCAGGTCGCGGGCTTTGAGCTGGCTAAGCAACTTGATGCGATCTTTTAGAGTTTTAGCGAAGCTCACATCGCGCAGGACCGCGCTTAGCTCGGCAGACAAGGGGATTCGGGCGCAGCTGGTGGAGTCGGTGCCACCGGCAATGGCCATGTCGGTGTAACCGGCAACGATGTTGTCCGCCACGCTGGCGGTGGTCTGGAAACTGGTGGCACAGGCACGGGTAATAGAGTAGGCATCCACTGTGTCCATGCCCAGCGCCAGAGCGATCTCGCGGGCAATAAAAGGGGCTTCGGGAATCATCACCGTCATCCCGAACACCAGCTGCTCAATTTCCTGTTGGCTCAGGTTATTACGGGCCATCAGCTCCTTGACCGCCATGGCGCCTAGATCAATGGCATTCAGGTCCCGGTAGTGGGTGGCGATACGAGCAAACGGGGTGCGCAGACCATCGACGATGGCGACGCGGCCGCCACGGCCAGCCAGCTTCATTTTGCGAACAGGCATTGCAGACTCCTTGCAGGGTGCCGGTCACGGTGTAATTATTTTTACACGTAATGTGACATTCATTGATGATAACGTGAGTGGAGCGTAGAAGGCTGCACTGGTTGAGTCAATTGCCGGGGAGACACTGTCCGACATGGGTGTAAGATGGATTACAGATAGGCGTCTGGCTTGATGAATGAATAATCAGAGAGAATATAGGGCCTGATTATGCAAAAAGGCACTGGAACACTGGCATTGTCCCGGCAAGATCCGGTGGTAAGAGAGCGTATTGAGTGGGCTGCGGTGCAGGTTTTTGCCGATTCGGCGTTCCATCAAGTGACGCTACAGCAGATAGCCCGGGCGGCCCGCTGCAGTTTGCAAACGCTTTATCGGTATTACGGGGATGAGAGGCTGGGCAGCAAGGAAGCACTGCTTAACGCCTGCTTGCACCACGGTCTGGAGCAGCTGGCCGAGCGCATGCTGGATCATCTTGCCGGTATCGATACATTTCGCGATCGGCTCAGCAAGGTGTTTTGGGTGGTGCTGGATTTCTTTGACCGCAACCCGCAAATGGGCCGTATGATGATCAATTCGGTTTATCCTGGCCGCTGGGGGAGTGATACCACCTCGGGGCAGCAACGGCTCACCGAGCTTTTTCTAAGCGGGCTTCGTGAAGGGCAGGAGGCCGGCATTCTTAATGATCAGGTGACGACGCCGATCCTGTTGGATTTCTTCTATGGCGTGTTGTTGCGTAGTGCTCAGATGCACCTGCTGCGTGGTCGGTCCGGGCGTATGACAGATCAGCACGGCGTGCTGTTTGACATGTTGTGGCGGGCAATCACGGTTTAAACCGCCGAATAGGCCAATCGCAGCGTAATTCTCATGCTGGCGCTTGAGGTTTGCGGCGCCCTTTTCTATGTTGATCCATTGGCAGTGACTCGATTTCGACACTGCACCACAAGAACAGGCCAGCATAAAGGGTAAGCATATGCAGTCAGGCACGGTCGCGAGTAACGGCATCGAGCTTTTTTATGAGAGTCGTGGCCCGGAAAACGGGGAGCCCATGGTCTTCGTCATGGGGCTGTCGGCGCAGATGGTGTTCTGGCCGGATACCCTGCTGGATGCGTTGGCGGCAAAAGGCTATCGGGTGATTCGGTTTGATAACCGGGATGTGGGTAAATCCACCCGCATCCGCCAGCCGATAAAGCAGGGGCCGGTGTCGGCGATTTTGCGCAGCATAATCGGCCTGTCGGTGGAGAGCGCTTACACCTTGCACGATATGGTCGCCGATACGGTGGGCCTGCTGGATGCACTGAGCATTGAGCGGGCGCATTTTATTGGTGCCTCCATGGGCGGGATGATCAGCCAGTTGATGGCGGCCACTCACCCGGAGCGGGTACTGTCCCTTACCTCGATCATGTCCAGTAACAACAGCTCATTGCTGCCACCACCGAAACCCGCGGCGTTGAGAGTTTTGATCGCCCCGCGCGTGAAAGTGGAAACCGAAGAGCAGTTCGTTACCTTCGGCTTGGAAATGATGAGCAAGCTGGCCGGTACCTTGCCCCAGGGCAAGCAAGAGCTGGCGGCCATGTATCGGGCTGCCTGGGCGCGAGGCATTAACCCGAGAGGTATCCGTAACCAGTTTCTGGCGATCACGGCCACCGGTTCTTTAAGCAAAACCTTGAAGCAGATCCAGTGCCCGACTACGGTGATTCATGGCGGTGCTGACCCGTTAATTCGTCCCGCCGGTGGCAGGGCATCTGCCCGCGCTATTCGCGGTGCCAAGTTGGTTATTATTCCCGGCATGGGCCATGACTTGCCACCATCGGTGATTGACCGTATCGGTGAATTGATTGCAGAGACTGCCGGGCGGGCCAATTCCGTGGTGCGGCCGGCGGTGGCGTGAAATGCCGTTGCACGTAAAGGTTAGCAGCCGCAAGGCGGAGGCGCGGTGCGAGCTAAATGAAAAGAGGCCGTGCTCAGACGCTGGGCGCGTTTTTTTTATGGCCTTCGGAGGGTCTGTATCTTGCGATAGGCGTGCAGCTGAGGCGGCACGGTAAAGCAAAACCGGAAAAGCTGAACCGCTACAGGCCCAGGTACTCGCCAATCAAAAACGCATCTCCCTGCCCTTCGTTCTTGCCGAAATAACTGACCGGATCAAAGTTCTCGTTCTCGATGGCGCCCACTTCGCAATCAATGTTGTATTGCCGGGCAAGATCGTTGAAAAGGCCCACCGGAAGCTTGAGTTGAGCCTTTTTCTTCACCGGCTGACTGATGCCCAGGTGCCAGTCTTCGCAGGCCTCGCTCTCACATTCATTAATCAGTGCTACGCCTTCGTTGGCGTCCGCATAGGCCTGTAGGGCTGATTGCAAATCGGGCAGGTTTCGCTTGAGCTTTTTTTCCTGTTTTTCATCAAGGCGATCACAGGCGACGAGGAGGTACAGTTGCATAGTGCTTACCGGTTCGGACATTGAAGGCCACTTTATCACAATGACCAAGCGTTCCTTGTGTTGGGTTCAATGGCTAAGCAAAAAGCGAGACGGCGACGTTACGCTCTTGGATGGGGGAACGTCAGTACCTGGTCGATGGCCAGGGGGGGCTGCTGGGCCATGAGTAGCCGCTCAATGCCAACGGCGACACCGCTACACTCTGGAAGCCCGAATGCCATGGCGTCGAGCAAATAAGCGTCGGGGGCCATGGGGGGCAATCCTTGTTCAAGCCGCAGGGCATTGTCCCGTTGAAAACGTCGTGACTGCTCTTGCGCGTCAGTGAGTTCCTGGTAGCCGTTGGCCAGTTCCAGGCCTTGGTAATAAACCTCGAATCGCTTGGCCACGATGGCGCCGTCTTTGTCGTTATGGGTCTGGGCCAGCGCAGCGGCCCAGCCGGGGAAGTCGGTCACCACAGACAATTGTTCGCCAGGGAGGGCCGTTTCCACCTGAGTGGCCATCAGATAGTCCACCGCGGCGGTTTTGTTCAGGTCGTTGGGCGCGCCGTGGGATGCGGCGTAATCGATGAGCGATGCGTCATCGACGGTGAGTGGGTCCAGCCCTGTGGAAGCTTTAAATAGATCGCGAAAGCGCCAGGTTTGGGTGGGGGCACCGGGGAATAGCTCGACCAATAACGACAGGCATTCGCTGATCAGTTGGTTAAGGGAAAAGTCGGGTCGGTACCACTCCAGCATGGTGAATTCAGGGTTATGGCGCCCCCCAGCCTCGCCTTCACGGAAGGCTTTGCACAGCTGGTATATAGGCCCACTGCCGGCGGCGAGCAGACGTTTCATATGGTATTCCGGTGAGCTTTGCAGGTAACCGTAGCCGGGCACCGGGATACACTGGATGTGTGGGTCGCTGACGCCGTAACAGGCCAGCTGCGGAGTGTCCACTTCCAGTACTTGGCGGGCATCAAAAAAGGCGCGCACTGTGCTTAGTAGCTCAGCGCGCGCCTTGATGGCCTGCAGCGAGGCCGTGGGTTGCCAGTTGCTCATGGCTATTGTTTGATGCGGCCCACGTAATCGCCGGTACGGGTGTCGACTTTGACGATTTCACCGGTCTGCACGAACAGCGGTACACGTACCACTGCGCCGGTGCTCAGTGTGGCGGGTTTTCCGCCGGTGCCGGCGGTGTCGCCTTTGAGGCCCGGGTCGGTTTCGGTGATTTCCAGCTCAACGAAATTGGGGGGGCTCACAGACAAGGGTTCACCGTTGTAAAGGGTAACCTCGCAGATATCTTCTTCCTTGAGCCACTGTTTGGCGTCGCGAACCGCGGTGTCGTCCGCCTGTTTCTGCTCAAAGGAAGTCTGGTCCATGAAGTGCCAGAATTCGCCGTCGTTGTAGATGTACTGCATGGAAACATCCATTACGTCAGCACCTTCCAAGGAGTCACCGGACTTGAAGGTACGTTCCCAGACTTTGCCGTTACGCAGGTTGCGTAGTTTTACGCGGCTGAACGCCTGACCTTTGCCCGGCTTGACGAATTCGTTTTCGATGATGGAACAGGGATCGCCATCGAGCATCACTTTCAAGCCAGACTTGAATTCGCTGGTAGAATAGTTGGCCATAAAACATTTCCAAAGAGTTGATGTATGCAACTTGAGCGGTTGATAGGGTCTGTTGATGTTTCATTTGCCTCTCTAGTGGCACCTGCACACTCATCAATCCAGGCACAGGGAGAGATGTTTGCTTGCATCTAATGAGCGAATTGTAACGACGAGTGGCGAGCGTCCAGGTGCAACCCAAAGGGCGGAGTCCCTTTTCCGCCCAGCCGTGTTATCGGTCGCTGACATAAGCATGACTATGCTGCACTCACTCCGCCTTGCCGGGCGGAAAAATGAACTCCAGCAGAGACGCAGATGAAACATCAACAGGCCCTCATGATAACGCAGGAAGCGTCCGGTTGGGAGTTGCCCGGCTGGCAGCGCCAACAGGCGGATCTGATAACCGACCCGGCAGAGCTATTGGCGATGCTTGATCTGCCGGCGCAAAGCCTGCCGGAGGCGTTGGCGGCGGCCACGGATTTCCCCCTGCGGGTACCGCGCAGCTATGTGGCACTGATGGAGCGGGGCAACCCTCATGACCCGCTGTTGCGTCAGGTATTGAGTGTGGCCGATGAGATGGTAGAGCAGCCCGGGTTCAGTGCCGACCCGCTGGATGAAGCTGAACATACGGCGGTGCCGGGGTTGTTGCACAAATATCACGGGCGGGCGCTGCTGGTGGTCACCGGGGCTTGTGCGGTGCATTGCCGATACTGTTTTCGGCGCCATTTTCCTTACCAGACGCATCTGAGCGGCAAACGCTGGAAGCAGGCCCTGGCGTGGCTGGCGGCCCGACCGGATATTAATGAAGTGATTCTCAGTGGGGGAGATCCTCTGACGCTGAGTAATCAGCGGCTTGAGCAATTGCTGAATGCTCTGGCGGATATCCCTCATTTACGCCGTCTACGCATTCACAGTCGAACACCGGTGGTGATCCCGGCGCGACTGGACGCGGAGTTGAAAGCGTTGCTAACGCGTCCTCGTTGGCAAACCGTGCTGGTGCTTCATGCCAACCATCCCCGCGAAATTGGCCCGGCGTTGGCAGAGCGCTGCCGGGACTGGCGCAGTGCTGGCATCACCCTGCTCAACCAGAGCGTGCTGCTGGCCGGAGTGAATGACCGGGCCGATACGCTGGCAGAACTGTCTGATGCACTGTTCAATGCCGGAGTGATGCCTTATTACCTGCACCAGCTGGATGCGGTGCAAGGCGCGGCGCATTTCGCGGTGCCCGATGAAGCTGCCAGGAAAATCCATGCGGCCTTGCGTGCTCGACTGCCGGGTTTCCTGGTCCCCAGGCTAACGCGGGAAGAGCCTGGGGAGCCCGCCAAGACGGTGTTAGCGGGCTAGTAGCCTGCTGCCTGCCTGCCAATGAACACCGTACGTCTAGGTCTTCATGGCGTTTACCGAATTGCAACAGTATCGTAAGGTAATGTGACTTAGGGCACATAAGTAAAAAAACTAATCCAAATAACAAAGTAGCCAAGATGCTGCCAAAATAAGGATTGCCTTTATGGAGCAACCAGACCAGGCGGTGCGACTGAAACTGCCCGAGCAGGATCTGCCGCATCTGACACTTGGCGCTGCTCAGCCGAAAAAGTTGGAACAATGGGTGGCGTCTCTCCCGATCATGAATATGGGGGAAACGGCTCGCCAGCTCTATCAGTTTATTCAGGAACTTAACCGGCTACAGATTGATTCCAAACTCCGTCTTCAGTTACTGGAGGTTGTGCGCCCGTCTATTCTCCATGTCAGTGAGTCGTTGCAAAAACATTACTTGAACCAGTCATTGGTGCTGCCTGAGAAGGCTCGCCGTGTGGCCAGCCTTGCCCAAGCCTTGCAGGGGCATTTGGCGAATGGTTACAAACTGGTGGCGGTGCGCGGTATTCGCAAAGTTAAGGACAAGGCCGTAAGGCGAGCGGTGACGACTGCGATTCATCGGGCGGTAACGGCCCTGGGTGATACATTGTTGCGCTGCTACCAACTCTATTTCCCTAGCCCCCGCCATCTGTGGCTGGAGCTGCATCAACTGTTTCTGCTGGCTGAACAGCATGGGATCAGTGACTCGCCGGTGGTGGATGGCGAAGTCGAAAGCAGCGTTCAGTCCGCCTATGCCTGCTGTCTATTATTGGCTACGGCGAAGCCTAACCAGCTACGTCAGCAGGAGCTGGCCGGTATCTACAAGGCAGCATTCGCTTGGGCACCGTTGATTGAAATCAGTACTGCCAGCGATGAGGACGATTTATTCGTCTTTGATATGCAAGCAGACCGACCCCCTATTTACCGCACCCACGCTTCCCAGGCCTCGCAGAGCTGGCGCTACATTGACGCTTCTCGCTTGGCGGAAGCCATTGCTGCCTGGCTGAAAGCGCCTGGTGAGAGCGAGCTAGTTGTCCCCAAGAGTCTGGATGAAGGGCTGCTTAGCCACCTGCAGCAGGTGTGGGGGGGGCTGACCGAACGGGCGTTCAAGCGCATGCCGGAAAGCGGCGAAATCGAGCTGTGCTTTGGGCTAGTGGGCGTACATTACTTCCTGTCTGGTAAAGTGGCTTTCGAAACGATTGTGGCGCAAGGCTCTCTGTCGATGCTGAGGGGTGAAACGGAAAATAACCCGTTCCTGGCCAATATCAAGAAGAGCAATAAACAGAAACAGCAAAACGCGGACCCTTGGGCTACGGCCTACCAGTCGAATTATGCCGGTGAAACCATTGATATGGGCGCGGCGTCGAGTGGGCAGCGTAAAGAGATGACCTTGCCGGTGAGTTATCACTGCCAGAAAGTTAACGCGAGCCCGGGTGGCTATTGCCTGTCTTGGCAGGGCAATACGCCTAGTCTGATGCGCACGGGGGAGTTGTTGGCCCTGCGCGACCACCCGGATAGCCAGTGGTCCTTGGCGGTGGTCCGCTGGGTGACGCAGTTGCCGAACCATGGTGCGCGCTTCGGCGTGGAGCTGTTGGCCCCGGGCGGAAGACCAGTGGCCGCGCGAGCGCTACGCAAGCAAGGGGTCGACAGCGACTATATGCGTTGTGTGGTGTTGCCCGAGCTGGCAGCGGTGGGACAGCCAGCGACAGTGTTGTTGCCCAAGGTGGGCTTTAATGAAGGCATGAAAGTCGAGTTGGTGGAAAGTGGCGAGCCGCGCCGGGTGCAATTGCTGCGCCGTACCCTGGTCGCGTCCGGGTTCAGCCAATATCCGTTCAGAGATCTGACCACGCCGGCGCCGATCAAGCCTTCGGAAGGGGGCGAGGACGATGTACTGGGCTCCATCTGGTCCAGTTTGTAAGGATAGATGGCGAATCCGCTAATCTTATTCATCACCTGTCTTTCACAGAATGTGGTCCCCACCGATTGCTGGAATAGCAGAGTTGAGGTTGCGGCTAGGATGCCGCGAAATGTATGTGTCTCCACTATGAGCCGTAACTTTTCATTGGGAGTCTGCGAGTTCAATATTGGCTGCAGAGCAGTGTTTTCGCTGTATTCTCCGTTATGGTTTGCCAAGACAGGGTAGTCAGGCACAATGGTGGGCCGTAAGAAAATTGTATGAGTCGCCACCCCATGAGTTACGCCCTGGATAATTTACGTCTTCTGATCGCCCATGATTCACAGGATGAAGCCGAGCAGCTAATGAATGCGCTGCGCAACGCCGGCCGCGCAACCCGTGCGCAACTGGCACTGGGCGAAGATGACCTGTTGCGGGCTCTGAAAGGCGGTGCTTGGGAGTTGATGTTGTGTCGCCCCAGATTCGGAGACAGCAGCTTTGAAAGCGCCATGACCCATCTCAATCGTCTGGGTAAGGCGATTCCTGTCATCCTTCTCGAAGATAATTTCACTCCGGATACCGTTAAGGCAGCAATGTCTCTGGGCGCCCGAGGCGTGGCCCCTAACGATGATCGTGACTTGTTGTCCCTAATGGTGGATCGGGTGATTGAGTACCTGCGCTTGCGTAAAGAGTTGCAGCACTCGGAAATCGTTCGCCATGATGCGGAGAAGCGATTATCCCTGCTGATGGATCAGAGCCGTGATGCCATCGCTTATGTGCTGGATGGCATGCACATTCACGCTAATGATAATTATGTTGAAATGTTTGGTTATGAGAGTGCCGATGATCTGGCTGGCGTGCCGATTATGGATATGGTCTCGGCCTCGGACCATGCCAAACTCAAGCAGCTGCTGCGCAGCCGTGCCCAGGACGAAAGTCAGACCCATGAACTGGAATGTAAGGGTGTGAATACCGAGGGCAGCGAATTTGACGCCACCTTCACCTTTTCAGCCAGTACCTATGACGGGGAGGCCTGCACCCAAATCGTGATTCGCACCGCGGGTGTGGATGAGAGCGAAATGGAAGAGCGGCTCCAGGAAATGAGCCAGAAAGACCAAGTGACCGGGCTGTTTAGTCGTAGCTGGTTTATGGATCGCCTGGATGAAAGTGTGGCACTGGCGGCTAACGAAGGACGGCTGTCTACCGTGCTGTATTTGCGTCTGGATGACTTTGAGCATCATCAGTCTGAGTTGGGTATTGATGGTGCGGACGAGATTCTGACAAACGTTGCTGAATGGCTGCGTGCCGAGGTGGGCGAAGCTCGGTTGGCCAAGGTGGACGGCGAGGATTTTGCGGTTTTGCAGCCCGTTGGCGATATGGATGAAGCAGCAGAACTGGCGGAAAATCTGCGTGCGGGTATCGAAAGCCTGATGCCGGAAGTTGCCGCGAAGACGGTTCATGTTACTGCCAGTGTGGGTGTGTCCTTTGTGCGTGAAGATGCCCGCAGCAGTCAGGGGATTCTTACCACCGCGCTGAAATGCTGTAATCAAGCTCAGCGAGAAAACGGGGGCAAAGGCAGCAGTGTAAAAGTGCACGATCCCATGGATGACGTGGCAGCAGGTTCTTCCGAAGCGGTGACCATGCAGGTGCGTCAGGCGCTGGAACAGGCCAGCTTTAGCTTACGTTATCAGCCGTTGATGTGTCTGGAAGACCAATCCGACCACACTTTTGAAGTGTTCGTTAATTTGCCCCAGAAACAGGGTGATGACATGGAGGCGACAGAGTTTATGCCGGTGGCTGCCGAGCAGGGTTTGGTGGGTAAAATTGACCGCTGGGTGGTGCTTAACGCCATGCGGGCGGCGTCGGCTTTCAGCGAACCGGTGAATCTGGTGTTGAACCTTAACGGTGCCTCTCTGGCTGACGCGAGCCTGGTTGATTGGCTTGGCAAGGCCATGCGAGCGGCCAAGATGGAGGGTTCTCGAGTGACTTTTCAGTTTAGCGAAGGGGATGCGGCGACTTACCTGAAACAGGCGGGAGCCTTTGCCGAGAAGATCAAAACGTTGGGGTGCGGTATTTCTATTAGCCGTTTTGGTGGAGGGTTAGACCCGTTCAAGCTGTTCCAGCATATTCCTGTCACCATGGTGAAGTTCGAAGGGTCCTTTACCCAGGAGCTGTCCAAGGCTGAAGGTCGTGAGCGTCTTACTGCCATCATTAAAAAGGTGAAAGAGGGCAACCGTAAAACGGTGGTTGGGTTTGTTGAGTCTGCGGCGCAGATGCAGGCGTTGTGGACCTTGGGCGGTGTGGATTATTTGCAGGGGTATTACCTGCAGCCCCCCATGGATGTACTTGAGATTCCTGAGTCGGCGTAATGTATTGATAGCGGATAATCGTTAATTGATAACGTTTGAACAACGGTAAGGCGATTGTGCAACGTAAGAGGCCGCGCCCGAAACATGGGCGCGGCCTCTTACTCTTATAGCCACAGGCCTAAGCCGGCCAGCGCGATCCAGTTTCAGCTATTCTATTCTCAGTTATCCTTCAATAGTTCCGCTTGGTCCTTGTCGCGTACCCCGATTAAATAAAGAATGCCGTCCAGTCCGAGGGTGGAAATTGCCTGTTCCGCATTCTGTTTGACCAAGGGCTTGGCGCGAAAAGCAATACCCAGGCCTGCTTCACCAAGCATGGGTAGGTCGTTGGCACCATCACCTACGGCAATAACCTGCTCCAGGCTAATACCTTCTTGAGCCGCGATACCTCTTAACAGTTCCGCCTTGCGCTGGCCGTTGACGATCTGCCCTACCACCCGACCCGTGACCTGGCCGTTTTCGATCTCCAGCTCGTTGGCGTGGATATAATCAATCCCCAATAGTTGCTGCAGCCATTGTCCAAACCAGGTGAAACCGCCGGAAAGGATGGCGGTGCGGTAGCCTAGGGCGCGTAGCGTAGAGATTAACCGTTCAGCACCTTCGGTGAGCTGGATGCGTTCACGTACCCGCCCTAGGGCACCTTCGTCCAAGCCTTTAAGCAGAGCCACGCGAGCCTTAAAGCTCTCATTAAAGTCCAGCTCGCCGCGCATGGCCTGCTCGGTAATCTCGGCCACTTGTTTGCCGACGCCGGCTTCCCTCGCCAGTTCGTCGATGACTTCGGAGCGAATCAGGGTGGAATCCATATCGAATACCACTAGGCGCCGGTTGCGACGATAGGCACTGTCACGCTGGAAAGCGATATCCAGGTTGCGTTCGTTGGCAATGCTCAGGAAGGCGGCACGCATGGCCTCACCGTTCTGGGGTTCGCCACGCACGGAAATCTCAATGCAGGCGCGGCTGTCCTGGTTAAGGGCTTCCCCTTCCAGATGAACGCGCCCAGATAGCCGAGCTATACTGTCAATGTTGAGCCCATTATCGGCCACGGTAGTGGTGACATCGGCCAGTTGCTCGGCGGTGATTTTGCGGGCCAGCAGGGTGATGATATGGCGGTCCTTGCCCTGGCCGGCGACCCACTCTTCATAGCGGTCCTCGTCGATGGGCCGGAAGCGCACATTGATATTGAGCTTGTGCGCCTCGAAAAGCAGATCCTTGAGGACTGATGAGGATTCAGCATCCGGTGGCGTTTCCACCAGGATTCCCAGCGACAGGGTGTCGTGAATGACGGCCTGACCGATATCCAGAATATTGAGCCGATAACGGGCAAGAATGCCAGTGAAGGCGGCGGTCAGACCGGGCCGGTCATTACCCGATACCTGGATCAGAATGATCTCGCGCACGCGTGGGCTCCCCAGTGCCAAAAAATAAAAAGTGTCAGAAGATTAAAGCGTTAGATTGTCAGCGCCGTATTCGGCCCGAAACGGCGTAAGAGTAGCAGAAATAGCGACTTGAAATGCAGGTTCTTGCGCCTGAAAGCGGCCCTCGAAGCCAGATGGCGAGGCCACAGGGGCAAGTTCTGCTCTGCCGGGCACGGTATACTGCTGCCGCAATCACAATAATGACAGTGAGCCCAAGGCGGCACGGGGCAACCGGTGTCGTTGCAGCCTACCCTGAGCGCGCAGTGAGTAACCCTCTGGCGCCAAGATATGGAAAACGAATTTATGTCCCTGTGGGAGCAATGGTGGCCATGGATCCGGAAGCAACGGCGTTTGCTGCAGGAGCTGATGCTGATGCTGGTGGCCATGCTGGTGGTGGGTATCTATTTTCTTGAGCACTTTTCTGTCCGCCTGGAGCAGGAGCGCAAAGTGCAGCTTGAGGCGCTGGCTGAGCAAACGGCCCGTCGTGTGGCGGAAGCGCTGGCCAGTGAGGACTCCATCAGCATCAACCTGATTGGCCGCGAAACCGTACAGCTGAAACCGGTGGTGGGTATCCGTTTCGAAAATACCGCTGGAGGTCAGGTGGGGGCCAGTGGTAAGAAGGCCTCCCTGTTACCTGTGACCGTGCCCGCGGTTCTGCCGGACGGTGAACTGGCGGGCACTCTGACTCTGCTGGGTAACGATGCGATGTTGCCACGCAAACAGATTGAAGCGGGTTTCGTTCTGGCGGTGTTATGTCTGTTGTTGCTGCGTGTGGCTGCGGCATTGATTCAACAGCGGCTGCGGCCGCGGTCGGTGGAACCGGACATCGGTGCCCCTGCCTTTCCCGTCGATACGTCGCCGCCACCGCAGCCAATAGAAGCGGCTTTTCCGCCTGAGGTGCGGTTGCCGGTGCCCGAGGGTGCAGAAATACAGACTCAGTTGCGCCTCAGCATCGTGAACTTCGCACATATCCGGCAACGCTATACGGAAGAGGCATTGAAAGAGGTGCTGGCGGAGTACCAGCAGCTTCTGAACCAGGTGGCAGCTCTTTACGATGGCCATCAAGGGCCAGTGATTGGGGCCAAGGCAGGCCTGTATTTCTATCAGGGGCCAGCCTCCCGGGCGGCATTTTCGGGCCTGTGTGCGGGGCTACTATTTCTACGGGTAGTGCGTTTGCTGGCGCCGCAGCGTAAGCAGGCGGGGAAGGTGTCGCTGGAATTCAAGGCGCTGGT
Source organism: Alcanivorax sp. (assembly GCF_040119285.1). Taxonomy (GTDB): domain Bacteria; phylum Pseudomonadota; class Gammaproteobacteria; order Pseudomonadales; family Alcanivoracaceae; genus Alcanivorax. The sequence continues at coordinate 13,464 of NZ_JBEDTY010000039.1, read as the reverse complement.
AACCGCTGATACGGATCTGGATGAAGCCTGGGCTCTGTGTGTGGCCGGCGTACCCGGGCGGCTGAATGTGCCAGACAGCCAGTTGACCTTGGCTGAGCTGGATGTGAAGGCGCTCTACCAACCAGAGAAGGCCCAGGTGGTCTGTGCCGGTGATCACCGGGTGCGGTTGCAGCCGGTGGAGCAATTGGCTCATCGTTATCAGGCACTGCTGCGTACTCAGGCTGAGGCCTTGCTGTCTAAGGCAGGCGGCAACGTCGAGCATAGTAAGTAATCGTGCATGTGCATGGCGCGCTGGACGTTCGGTACGGGTTTGCGCGCCACATAGTCTTGCCGCTGTGGTCGGGTTTTAATCAGATAAACGCCCATACCCTGGCTGGAACGTACGGATGGGGCGACTAAGGGAAAACGCCACTGGTCTAGAATTTGGCCGATGCCGCATTTGTCCGATGCGGTGATCTGAGTCTCTGGCACAGGGCGCGGGCAAGCAGTATGCAGAAAACGGATCATTTCCACCTTTTCGTGACCCCGGCGGTCGCTGTACAGGCTAGGGGGCATCGGCCTCTTGAGTACGTAGTACAAGCTGTTGATCTGTCAGTGGCCGGGAAATAACGGCCAGCCCGCGGCTCTCAGTTCCTCGCGGTGCGGGTGCATGTGCTTTGGCGTTGATAACGCACACCCGCGAGCCCAGGGGTGCGCAATGGATGGAAAGTAATTCGTTTCACTGCAGAGATTGCGATAGAGGTTTGCTATTTTTAATAGCCTTTGATCGGTCGGTGAAGCGCCTTTGTCGTTATTCGCCCTTGGCAGGTGGCGGTGCGCCCGCTAGCCTTGCCTGCTTATGTTCTATATGCAGCCGCGCCGAGTACATAGTTAGCAGCGGTAACGCGGATTGGGATTAGGGTCTAAAGAAAAACATTGGGAGAGCTGTCGTGACGATGCCAACACTGGAAAGTGATCTGGTTCTGGTGAATAACACCGAATCGGTGATGGAAATTACCCTGAACCGGCCAGACAAGTTGAATGCGCTGACAAATGCCATGTATCGGGATCTGGTTAAGCTGCTGAAAGCCGCTGAGCAGAATGAGGCCATTCATGTCGTGCTGTTCCGTGGTGAGGGAAAGTCCTTCAGTGCGGGTAACGACTTGGTGGATTTTCTCAACGCGACACCGGGTGAGGCCGGCGGGGCCGCCCATTTCATTCAGGCCATTCATGATTTCCCCAAGGTGGTCGTTGCGGCGGTGCAGGGTAATGCGGTGGGCCTAGGCACCACCATGTTGTTGCATATGGACATGGTGGTGGCGTCCGCGGATGCCAAACTGGTTACTCCTTTTGTGGATCTGGGCGTGGCATCAGAAGCGGGTTCCTCCAAGCTGTTGCCCGCGTGGATTGGTTATCAGCGTGCCGCGCGCATGCTATTGCTGGGCGAGCCCATGCTGGCTCAGGAAGCGCTGGAAATAGGCCTGGTGGCCAAGGTTGTCGAACGTGAAGAGCTGGATGCCACCGCACGTAATATGGCGGCAATACTGGCGAAGAAACCTCCCCGCGCATTGCAAGCCAGTAAACGCTTGATGCGAGAATCCATCAATAAGCCTTTGCATCAGGTGATCGAGGAAGACCTGGCGCTGTTCGCCGAAATGCTTCAGGGCGATGAGGCTAAAGCCGTTATTGCGGCTATGGTGAACAAGAGTAAAGGCTCGAAGTAAAAGTGGTAAGTTGAAATGCGGAATCGCGTGGTAGGGGGCTCAGGAGGCGCCTGCCCGCGATTCACCATCGTGCGTGGAGGGCCCTTTAGAGCGTATCAGTGTTATAGCGCGTTTTTTTGTTTTTGCTTTGAACGTTCAACTCAAAAAATCCCCGCATCCAGCCCCGCGGCCAGATACATTCCCATTTCTTCCAGCTGATCCTCGAACGCGTCTTGCCATGCGCCTTTTAGCACTAGAGGGTCTTGAACCCAATTCCAGCGCAGGCCGGTGACAATGGTTTCTACTGCCCGGCGTGTGCCGGTGCCGTCGTGGCCGGCACGAATGTAGAGTGCGCAAGGCAGCCCCTGTTTTTCTTCCAGCACTGAATAATAGCTTCGATCAAAAAAGTCTTTTAATGCGCCGCTCATATAGCCCAGATTTTCGGTGGTGCCCAGCAGGATGGCGTCGCAGGTCATCACGTCCTCAGGCCCGGCATCCAACGGTGCCTTTACCGTTACCGAAACGTTCTCGATATCGCCATGGCAGGCCCCCCGCGCGGCAGCGTCGCGGAGCTTGAGTGTATTGGGTGAAGGGGCATGGGCAACGATCAACAGTTTCTTCATGGTTCGCAAATTAACGCGGTCGATGGGGGCAGCATAGCAGGTAAGGCAGGGGTATCTGTAGGCCTGTCTGGCGGCAGGGAATCAGTTGAAAGTACAGATGCGCGCCATAGGACCGGTGAGTTCTAAAATAGCCATCTACGCACTACGGTGAATCGCAGGCATGGCGCCTTAACTTTTCGCCACACCTCTCCGCGCTTCAGTTTTGTACGTTCAACGTTTTTTCACGCATTCACATAATTCAACGGCAAGGCTGCGGTATCGACTACCCGGCGCATAACAAAGCTGGAGTGCACGCCGCTCACCCCTTCGATCCGGGTAATACGGTTAAGCAAAAAACTCTGGTAAGCATCAATATCTGGCACCACCACTTTGAGCAAGTAATCCGCGTCTTGACCGGTGACCAGGTAGCACTGCTGCACCTCTACAAAACTGGCCACCTTTGCCTCGAAGTTGGCGAAGCGCTCAGGGGTGTGGCGATCCATGCTGATTTGGATCATTACTGTCAGGTCGAGCCCTAACTTGCGGGCGTCCAGTACGGTTTCCCGTTTGACAATGATGCCGGCGGCTTCCAGCTTTTGTACCCGCCGGGAGCAAGGTGAGGGCGAGAGCCCTACGGTTTCCGCCAGCTGCTGGTTACTGAGACCACCATTATGCTGCAGTGCATCGAGAATACGCAGGTCGGTGCGATCCAGTTTTGCTAGCGCCTGCTTGTTCATAATAAATTTCTCACTATCTTGGCTTTTTGAGCAATATTATTGCGTATATGTCGGCAATTGGATTAAAAAAGCAACCAAATTGCGGGTCGGCTACCGTAAAGTATCTCTTGTGGGGCGATGATGCGAACTGCCAAAAGTGGGCCGCCACTCTTCGTTGCTACCGGTGCCTACCGGCGCCCTGATCTAGACCCGAGATCACAATGCGAGTTGTTAACCAAGTCAGACAGTACCCCTGAACGATCCGGTTAGGAATTCACTTTCGGGGGGCAGGCAATGCCCCTTTTTACGTTAAGGAAATTGTCATGAGCTTTGATCACCGTAAATATCGTCCTGTTGCCGTTATCGACAAACCCGACCGTCGCTGGCCTAACCAGCGTATTGAGAAAGCACCGCTGTGGGCAGCTGTGGACCTGCGCGATGGTAACCAGGCGCTGATCAAGCCCATGTCGGTGGCGCAAAAGCGTCGCTTTTTCCAAATGTTGGTGGAGCTGGGTTTCAAGGAAATCGAAGTGGGTTTTCCGTCAGCCAGCCAGATCGATTTTGATTTTTGCCGGGCCTTGATTGAAGAAGATATGGTGCCCGATGATGTCCATATCCAAGTGCTGACTCAGGCCCGAGAAGAGTTGATTGCGCGTACCTTTGACTCTCTCAAAGGGGCGAAGAACGCCATTGTGCATATTTACAATGCCACCTCGCCCACTTTCCGCGAGCAGGTGTTCAACGTGGACAAGGCCGGTTGTAAGGCGATTGCCGTGCGGGCCGCTGAATGGGTGAAAGAGAACGCGGCCAAGCAGCCGGACACCCACTGGAGTTTCCAGTATTCCCCGGAAACGTTCAGTGCCACGGAGACCGATTTCGCCATTGAAGTGATTGATGCGGTCAATGCGGTATGGCGACCGGATCAGGGGCAGCGAGTAATCATTAACCTGCCGGCTACGGTGGAAGTAAGCTCGCCGAATGTGTTCGCGGACCAGGTAGAGAGGGTGCACGACAATATTCAGTATCGCGATGATGTGATCATCAGCGTACATACCCATGATGACCGTGGCTGTGGTGTGGCCGCAGCGGAACTGGCAATGATGGCAGGGGCCGACCGGGTGGAAGGAACCTTGTTAGGTAATGGTGAGCGCACCGGCAATATGGACTTGGTGACTGCCGGGATGAACCTGTATAGCCAGGGAATAGACCCGGAAATTGACTTCTCGCGCATGAAAGAGATTGTGGCGTTGGTGGAAGAGATTACCGACATCCAAACCCATCCTCGCCACCCCTATGCGGGTGATCTGGTGTTCAGTGCTTTCTCCGGCAGCCATCAGGATGCCATCCGCAAATGCCTGGCTCGCTATCAGGAAGGCGATATCTGGACTGCCGCCTACTTGCCCATTGATCCGGCGGATGTGGGGCGGCGCTACGAGGAAGTGGTGCGCATTAACTCCCAGTCCGGTAAGGGTGGCGTAGCTCACGTGCTGGAGCGGGATTTCGGTATCGATTTGCCGCGCTGGTTGCAGCAGGAGCTTGCCGGTGTGGTGCAGGGTGATGCGGAAGATGAGGGTGGCGAGATCACCAGCGAACGAGTGCACCGTCGTTTCAACAGTGATTATCTTAACGTGCCCATGGGCTGGGTATTGCGTTCCTACGACTTGAACCGCAGCAATGAACAGGTGCAGGCGCAAATCAGCATCGGTGATGATAGCCAGCCGGTAACCCTGTTGTCCGGCCGTGGTGATGGCGCCATGTCGGCCCTGGTGGATGCGCTTAACCGGCGTATTGGTGGCGAGGTGAAGGTGGTGTCCTTCGATGAGTATTCGTTGGGCGATAATACGCAAGCCAACGCCATGGCCTGTGTGCGGGTGCAGGTGGGCGACGCCACGCAAAGCGCTGTAGCCATGGCGGCGGATACTACCGCTGCGGCCTTGCAGGCTATTCTCTCTGCGGTGGGGCGAATGCAGCAAACGAGTGAGCAGTTAATCGCTAACAGCTAGCCGCGCTGATGAAGAGACATGAAAAGCCGCTCCCTCTGGCCGGGATGTGGTTTTTTTGTCAGGCGCAACGTCCAAGTCCAGTGTCGAATTGCGGCTACGCCTCATCCGACTGCAGTCATATACAGTGCTAGCTCAAGAAGGCATTGAGGGTGCGGCCCAGTAACGCCTGTGTGGCGCTGAAACGTTGCGCATCGCCGAGTATATGTTCGCGGCTCTCCACCCAACGGCCTGGCGCCAGATCATCCGGGCAAGCATCGCATAGGGCTTCGGCGTTGTCTGTTTCCAGCTCCAGATGGAATTGCAGTGCCAACACGTTATCGCCGTAGCGGAACGCCTGGTTACGACAACCTTCGCTTTCCAGCAAATGTACGGCGCCATCGGGGAGGGCAAAGGTATCGCCATGCCAGTGCAGCACAGCCGGCGCCTCGGCGAACAGTTTTCCAATGCTGTCACTTTTTCCCGCAGGAGTGGGATAGACCGGGAACCAACCCACTTCCTTTTCCTTATTGCCGGTGACCGGTGCGCCCAATACCCGTGCGACCAGTTGTGCGCCCAAGCAGATGCCGAGCACTTTTTTGCCCGCCGCGATGCTGTCGCGGATCAGGGCTTTTTCTGTGCTCATCCAGGGGAATTGAAGGTCATCATCCGCGCTCATGGGGCCTCCCATGACGACCAGTACATCAAAATCCGCCGGGGTGGGCAGGGCGTCCCCGGCAAACAGCAGAGAGCAGCGAATGCTGATATCCCGTTCCTGAAACCAGGCCTCCATGGCGCCCAATTGCTCGAATGGAACATGGGACAAGTAATGAACACGCATGGTGGCTTCCCTTTTGTGTTGTCGGCAATCCGCGGTTGACGTTGCGTTGGTTACAAATACACGGCCTGAAAGCTGGCCAAAGCCTCATCGTCTTTATCAAACAGCGTTAATAATTCGCCATCAATTCGGACGTGATCGCTGGACTTGATCGCTTCAAGATAGCGGCCCTCAATGGCGCTGGTGGGGCAGGCCTTGGGTGTGGTTGCCAGAGCGGAGAATGTCAGTTGCGGGTCGGCCCGTCGGTAGCTGCCGGTAAAGCTGTTGCAGCTGCCATGGCCTTTAACGTTGCCTTCGCTGTTAAAGGTAAGGAACGGAGTTTGTGCTGAGCTACCCAAGATTATCCGATCTTCGCCCAGGTGAGTCAGCTGCCAGCGGGTATTGTTCAGTTCAGCGCTGGGTAGCTGGCAGTTATCCATACCGGTTTCCAAATCGAAACTTTCTACGATTAAAGCGGCTTCGGTGCTGCCCTCCTGTTGACCGGGGACCTTGCGTATTAAGCCACTGACGGTAGCCACGCGAGGCTGCTGCGGGTAGCGGATAGTTTTGTCGTAAGCCGCCAGGAAATCGTCACTTTGCGGGCCACGGATGAGTAATTTTTGGTCACTGTTGCACAGAGTGAAAATGTCTCGGTCACGGCCGGGTTTGCCACGTGTGATGGCACCGCGCAGGGTTTCACTGCCCGTCATTACCTCGGTGAGCGGCAGAGTGACATCGGCAAAGCCCTGCTTGTTACTTTTCAGGGTTACGGCGTCGGATTGATAAAAGAGACCATCATCGGCCAGAATTTGGCTGATGATCTGGTATTCATGGTCTTTTTCCAGGTGCTCGGGTAGATAATAAAGGCGGAAGGGCAGCTCCGCCTTGTCTTCATCCAGCCGGATCAGACGTTTGGCAATGAGCTGTGCCGCCGCGCCACTGGTATCAACCTGGTTGTCCAATAACGCCACGGTGAGGACAGCATTGTCGGGCAGCTCACTATCTTGCGAGCGAGTAGCAGTGCCGCTGATATGTGCCACAGCTTGATTTGCGCGTTGATAGTCACCGTCGAACAGCGGTGAAACGGAGGGAATGTTGTCGCCCTCGGTGTCCGCGTCTGGCCCAGATTCTTCTGCATCTGGGGCATCGGTTGTCGGCTGCTTTGTAGTGCGCGTCAACGTCAATGAGTCACCCTGCTGTAGCCCGGTTGCGGTGGCCTCGGTGACTTGTTTCTCACGGTTGTCCAGGTAGTGGAACGTGAGGCTGTCGTCCTGCTTCTCCCAGCGAAGCCCTTGCAGGTTGGTGTCCGCAGGGAGGTATAAGTCGCCGCTGGTTTCCAGCACCAGTACTTGCTGTTCGCTTTGCCACACCCCGGCGATGCCGGCGGTGTTGGTATCACTGCCGGCGGGTGCAGGCTGTGTTTCGTCATTGTCGCTACAGCCCAATAGGGCCAGGCCGCTAAAACATAAGGCGGCAAAAGGGACGGAATACTGCTTCATTGCGTGTTTCCTTCGGGGGGCGCAACGGGTTCAGGTGGCGGTGGCAGGGGCACGGTTCCCGGGTCGGGAATGCGAACCAGCGCCATCTGCGCCTGAATCCAGTTTGCCCGTTGTTGTACGTAGTTGGTGGGGCCTTTGAAGTCGTAAAGATTGGGGCGCGGCAGCATCGCGGCCAGCTGTGCCGCCTGCAAGGGGGATAACTGCGAGGCGCTGACTTGAAAATAATGCCGGGCAGCCGCTTCGGCACCGTAAATTTGATGCCCCCACTGGGCCACATTCAAGTAAAGCTCAAGGATGCGACGCTTGGTCAGGCTGATTTCCAGCATCAGGGCAATAACCGCTTCCTGTGCTTTGCGGGTATAGGTGCGCTCGCCAGACAGGTACAAATTTTTGGCCAGTTGTTGGGTAATGGTGGAGCCTCCGGCGACCGGCTTGCCCGCTTCCATGTTGCGTTTCAGGGCATGGCGGATGCCCTCCCAGTCGAAACCGGTGTGCTGAGTGAAATGGGCGTCTTCGGAAATCAGTACAGCCCTTTTCAGGTAATCACTGATCTGATCGTAATCGCGCCAGTACTGCTGCACATTGCCCTGCTCCTGGGCGCGGTGCATATAAGCGCTGCTATCCGGGTTGTGGTGTTGCAGACGCAGCACTTGGCCCAAGTACCAGAGTTGGGCCAATGTTGCCGCCACGAATAGCAGGGCGAGAAACTGTAACAGGCGTCGTCTAAATGGCATGATTGGCGCCGACTAGGTCAGCTTTTTTCTCCCTGGGCTTCTTGGGACCCGGATGCTGTGCGAACCGGGAACCCTTGTAACAGGCCCCAATTGTCGGGGAAAGTTCCGGCTTTGTCAGGTGAAGCTGGTCACGCGGGCCTGTGGCGTTCAAAAAGTGAACATGAGGCGGGAACGCCAAGGATAAAACATTATTTTGGACGAATACCATGCAGGGTGTGCTGATTGGGGCTGTTACTGTTGCAATCGTGCTATTGGGAGCGCTGTTGTTTCAGCGTAACCGATTGAGGTTGGCTCATGTAAAAGATAGTGAAATGCGCTTTCGGCTGGCTATGAAACATTCTGCCATCGGCATGGCGTTACTGAGCCCTCGTGGAGAGTGGCAAGCGGTTAATCATGCGTTGTGCGATTTGGCGGGCTATGACGAAGCGTCGTTGCTAAACACCTCTTTTCAGGATTTTTCTCACCCGGACGACCTGATCAAGAGCCGGGGTATGCTGGCGGACCTGCTGACCGGCGAGATCACTGGTTACTCGCTGGAGCAGCGAATCATTAGCCGCCAAGGTGAACCGCTCTGGGTGCGGCTCTCGGTGTCGCCAGTCCATATCAACGGGGCCGTCAGTTATTTGATTGCCCAGATGGAAAATATTCATGCGGCCAAGCTATCTGAACAGGCGTTGCAGGAAAGTCGCCAACGCCTGCAAATGGCTCTGGAAGCAGGTAGGGTCGGCATTTGGCAGTACAGCCCGCAGAGTGATGCGTTGTTTTGGGATGAACGCATGTACGAGCTATATGGGGTTCAACGCGGACAGCCAGGGGATGGCTCTCTGCAGATCTGGTGTGATCATGTGCACCCGGACGATTACCATGAAATCAAGGCAGCGTTCCAACGCGTGATTGCAGGCGAGCAAGAGTTGGATACGGAATTCCGGATATGCCGGCCAGGCGGAGACATCCGGCACATCCGCGTGCGGGCGGAAACTGTGGTCCGGGCCGGTGGGGCAGAGACGCTAGTGGTGGGCACCAATTGGGACGTGTCTGCAGAAAAACGCATGCAGGACTCGCTCGCCCATGAAAAAGAGCGTTTACGCGTTACCCTGACCTCCATTGCCGATGGTGTGGTCGCCACGGATGAAGCTGGCCGCGTGACTTTCATGAACCCGGTGGCAGAGTCCCTCACCGGATGGCGAGAAGAAGAAGCGGAAGGGTTGCCGGTGGGCGATGTGCTGATGCTTAGCGACGATAATGTTAGCGGCCCGTCCCCTAACCCCATCACGGTGGCGCTGAACGGCGGGGATGTCTGTTTCCTGCGCGAGGGCAGTATGCTGCAAAATCGTGATGGCAGCCGCTACGAAATTCAGGATTCCGCTGCTCCGCTCAAGACCGCAGAGGGCGAGGTGACCGGGGCAGTGATGGTGTTTCGGGACGTGACCTCTCGGCGGGCCATGCAGAAGAAGCTACGCTACCACGCTACCCACGATGCCTTGACCGGACTCACCAATCGTCGGGAATTTGAAAATGTCCTGCTGGAAACCCTGGACGAAGAAAGCCCAGAGCACAGCATGCTGTGCTTTATCGATCTGGATCGTTTCAAAGTGGTGAACGATACCGCTGGCCATGTGGCGGGTGATGCCCTGCTGCGTGAATGCGCCCGGGTAATCGGCCGTCAGGTCCGTGAGCAGGATGTGGTCGCTCGCCTGGGTGGTGACGAGTTCGGTTTGTTGTTACGCCATTGCCCCGCCCAGCGTGCGACCCTGATCGCCGAACGTTTGGTTGCCGCCTTGGGCGAGATGCGGTTTGCCTGGAATGAATCGCTTTACGATATCGGTGCCAGTGTCGGGTTAGTGCAGTTGGATGCTAACGTGATCACCGTAGAAGAAGCCATGAGCCGGGCTGATGTGGCCTGTTACGCGGCCAAATACCGGGGCCGTAATCAGGTTTCAGTGTATACCCCAGACGATAGTGAAGCCTCTCGCCGTCATATGGAATTGCAGGTGGCCGCGGGCTTGCGCGAATCTCTGGAATCAAACCGCTTCCTGCTTTATTGCCAAGAAATTCGGCCCATTGATGCCCGCACGGAACAATCGCATTACGAAGTTCTGTTACGTCTGCGCGACCGTAATGGCGATATCCTCAACCCAGGCTCGTTTATTCCAGCGGCAGAACGCTACCAGATTATGCCGCACATTGACCGCTGGGTGCTGACTCAGTTGCTGGTCACGCTCAGTGACGAGCTGGTCGCCTTGCCGCATCTGAATATCGCCATCAATTTGTCGGCCACGTCACTGGATGACCCGACGTTTATCCCATTTCTGGAATCTTTGCTCAATAAGACGCCGCTGTCACCGGAGCGGCTCACCTTCGAAATTACCGAAACCACCGTGGTCAACCAACTCTCTCCGGCCAGCGACCTGCTTGGGCGCATTCGTGAGCAGGGTTGCAAGGTGGCGCTGGATGATTTCGGCAGTGGTTTCAGCTCGTTCAATTATTTGAAGCACTTCCCGGTAGACTTCATCAAGATCGACGGCAGCTTTGTGCGCAACCTGCTGCACTCCAGTGTGGACCGCACCATTGTGGAATCCATCAGCGAGGTAGCTCACCGGTTGGGAGTGAAAACGGTGGCGGAATACGTGGAAGATCATGCTCTGATTCCTGTGCTCGAAGAGGCTGGTGTCGACTTTGTGCAGGGCTATGCTATCGGCAGGCCGCAACCGTTAAGTGCATTGTTTGAACAGCAGCAACCGGAGGGGCTTGCAGGGCGCAGTGGTGAAGCGCTGGCTCGCCACTAGTGATGGGCGAGGCATAAAAAACAACCGTAGAAACGCGGTTGGTGTTGCTGTCATCAGGCTGAGGTTTTGCCCGTGTCTTCAATATGTGTCCGCCTTCCAGCGGTTCAAGGGCGTTAAAAAATGCCCCAGAGCAAGCGCAGGGCGATCACACACAGGGCTACAGAACTGAACACAGCTGTGGTCGTGGGTCACGGGCTCTATCACGGTAACACCGGTGAGCTGGGCAGCGCCTTTACCTGACTAACACCTCAGCAAGTGACATACGAACGGAGCGGGAGCGAAAGCGGGCTATCGAAGCGGTGAAGGCTCCAAGGCTTCCTTGGCCACTTTCGAATACCTGATGACGCAGGCTGATCGTCTTAATGTTCCGCATGAGAATGACAAGGACGAGCAGAAGGAATTTGCCGTTGCTTGATCTCGTTGGCGTTCAGCAGCAGTAAAAAAAGCCACCCTCTGCGGTGGTTTTTTTTTAAAGGCATACACTGCTGCCCGTGAGGGCGTGCCAGCAAGCGACCAAAGCCGTAAACGGGTTGCTCGGGCTCAGCGGGCACATGTAGCGTCGCTGTATAAAATACAAAAAAAACCGGCGCCCCAGGAGGTGGACGCCGGCAAAATTCAGACGAAAGTTTACGGATTGGTTAGCACGGTATATGTATCGAAACCACTTTGGGTCTGTACCTGCCAGCGGTAGTAGCCACTAATCAGATTGGTATGTACTGCAGCCCAATTGTCCTGATATCTGGCGAACTTCGCATTGTTCCCGCTGCAGAAAACAAGAAGCCGCTCTGTCTCCGGTCGCGAGGCTCCCGGTATCGTCGTCGGCCTAGATGGAAAGAAAAACGCTGCTCCCCAAAATAGTGCTCAGCACTGCGGCTTTGAATGTCGAACGTGACATTGCGATTTCTCCAGAAAGTCTGGTTTAAAAGATAAAGAAAAGCTGTGTATCTCTCCATGGCCTAGGTGTAGGTTTTTTGTTGCCATGAACATGGTTCGGATGAGAGGGGTTTCGTTTTCGCTGGTGTGGAGCAAGAGCGAGAACGGGCCGTGAAGGCATAAGAAAAAAGTTAGACTAACCCGCTCAGCCGGGAAACAGTTTTCCAAACCAACATTTGCATGCGCTGGGAATTGATTGAAGGCTTTGCCATGCAGGCGAACACCATGTCGTTCACTGGCCAAATACTGATACATCCCTCCCGGCAGCGGATAAACACCTCCTCGCTATGTCCCAGTTTCAAGCTCTGCAGAACTCGGTCACAGGTCTTCTTCATCTCGAAGAACAGCGCGCTCTGATCATCAAAATCCAGTCCCTCACCCACGTGCACCACCGGCAGGCCATCATGGCTGATCAGAGAAACCAGCAGAATGTCATCCGAGGAGGCGTGCAGGGATTCGAGAGGTGGCGTGAGGGTGGAGAGCTTCATTATTTTATCCGTCCAGGGGGGTGGTTTTAGCTTAAGTGGCAGGCTGATGCAGGTCAAAGGGAGCGTTGCACCCAGGTATTTCGGCGGATTGTCTGGGCGCTAGAGGGTCGTTAAAAGAGAGTACGAGGAGCGAATATGAATTTTGCAGTGAGTTACCTGTATCGGGATGCCAGCAATTACAAGCAATATGAAACCGTCGTGGTGAAGGTGGTTGATGCAGATAATTCGGAGGATCTAGTAAGCCTGCTCCGTGAAAGGTTTGCTAATTTGCAGGTCTGGCCGGATGTGGTGCATTTCAGGCCGGAAGATCTAGGTTGGCCGACTGCCTACTTTGGGGATCATGCTGAGGGTGGGGATGATTTGGGCTTGCATGAGTTAGAGGCGATTGCGGAAACGGAGATGCCGGTGACAGCCATGATTCTTTGAAATAGGATTTGCTAAAGTGGGAGCAGAATTGGAAAGGGTAAGTAATGGCGGGTAAGCAGTGGACGGAAGACGAGCTAATGACGGTGCTGGGAGTGTATTGCCGGCTCACTTTTGGCCAGTTAAGTCAGACAAATTCGCTTATCAAAGCAGTCGCTGAACGTCTGGAGCGTACTCCAGGCTCAGTTGCAATGAAGCTGACTAATTTAGCGGGCCTGGACCCTGCTATTACGGGCACAGGCCGGAAAGGGCTTTCCGGAGCATCATCGCTTGATCGGAAGGTTTGGGCTGAGTTCTCCTCCGGCACCGATAAGTGGATACCAATTATTGAAGCTAGACTTCAGATGCTTCTGAGCGGTGAGGGGCATCCCGTGACGTATCAGTCTAATGCAGAAGCAGATGCAGACTTCACAGGGAAAGATATAGAGGCCGTGGTCAAACGACGACAAGGGCAGAGACTGTTTCGAGATGCAGTTTTTACAGCCTATAAATCTCGTTGCTGTATCACCGGCATTGCAGACACCCGCCTGTTAATCGCGGGCCACATCAAGCCTTGGTGTGCAGATAAGCAAAACAGGTTAAACCCTCGTAATGGTCTATGCCTGAGTGCTTTGGCGGATAGGGCCTTCGACCAGGGGATGATCAGTCTGTCGAATAATTTCGAGATTATGGTGTCATTGTAGTGGTCAACTAATACCGGACAGTGATTTAGGTTTTTCTTCGGCCACCGCAGGGGCGATCCCGCCGTTGTAGCTGTGAGGCCTGTGGTAATTGTAGTAACCCATCAGATAGTCACCGATATCTT